>CAZMDO010000009.1:1580-27446 GCA_964564445.1 uncultured Ruaniaceae bacterium
GCACGATCCACAGCCCGGCGTGCCAGGCCACCTGGTAGGAGCCGGGGCTCCCGAGCAGGGCCACCAGCAGCTGCCCGGCCGCCGCCCGCCCGGGCAGGAGTCCGTCAAGCCCGATGGCGCCGAACAGGATGATGGCGGCCAGGGCGAGCTGGATGAAGGCGCCCACACTCAACGTCGCGTTCTCCTCATCGCCCCGGGCCTTCGCGACCAGGGTGCGGGCGTGGTGCGCGAGCGGGAACACCAGGAAGAACCACACCAGGGCGCCCATCAGCAGCGCCAGGTAGACCAGCAGCAGCATGCCGGCCACGGTCCAGAACGCGTCCCAGGGCGTCGCGTGGTCGAAGTACACCGGGTGGGAGAGCACGGTGGGGATGGTGCAGGCGGCGATACCGACCGGCAGCACACCGAGCACCCACCACAGCACCGACCAGCTCATCCGTCGGTTGGACATCACGGTGCGGGCCACCTCGATGATCAGCGCGAAGGCACTGCGGGGATGCCGAGCACGGCGACGAACACAGGCGCGCCGCCGTCCGCGTCCGGCTCGAGCAGGAGCAACGGGATGGCGGCCAGCAGCACGGCGAGCAGGGAGAGCGCCGCCACCGCGGCCGTGCCGCCGGCCCAGAAGTGCTCGGCTCGCTCCCCGGCCGCGGCGTCTGCCTTCACGGTGCCCCACTGTAGAGGCGGGCGCGCCCGACTACGCGCTGCGCTCGGCCAGGATCTCGAGCCTCGGGGCCGACCTGCTCGACTCCTACGGCGGCGCGCCGAGCCAGCGGTGAGGGCCGACCACCGCTGGCCGGTGGGCCGGTGGGCCAGCGGCCCCGGGCCGGCACTGCGACGGCGGGGCCGCCGTGCGTCTCGGGCGAGGGGCTCCCGTTCACCCGGCGAGTCGTTCGCTGACCCGCCACAGCCGCCGGGCAGAGGCGGGGTCGATGGCGTGCGGCGCGACGTCGGTGCGGACCACGGGACGACCGCCGACCATTGCGAACGCCTCGGCCGAGTCGTCGATCGGCGCAACCTCGGAGTTCTTCAGGTACAGGCCGCCCAGGCCGTCCAGGAGTGGGCTCGCCGCACCGAAGACGATGGTGGCGGCGGCCTGCTCCACGCTCTTCTGCTCCCGTTCCGGATCGATGATTGGCCGGTCGTGCTCGTCGATCAGGCCTTGGGCGCGCAGCTCGGGCAGGGAGTACAGCGCGGTGTCGAGGTGGGCGAGGCTGGTGGCGACCGCGATCCCAGGGTGGGCGGCGAACGCGCGGATGCCCTCGCGGGCGTAGCGCCGGTCGAGCTCCACCGTGAACAAGATGTTGGCGGTCTTCGCCTGCCCGTAGGCGAGGGTCGGGTCGAACCCGGTGGCCAGGTCAAGGTCGTCCCAACGGATGTCGCTGAGGCGGTGGGCGCCGGAGGTCACGGTGACCACGCGTGCACCCCGGGCCGCCTGCAGTGCGGGCAGCAGGCCACGGGTCAGGCGGAAGTGGCCCAGGTGGCTGGTGGAGAAGACCAGCTCGTGGCCACGCGGGTCGAGCGTGCGCTCCCGCAGCCCGAGGCCGGCGTTGTTCACCAGGATGTGCAGCGGCTGACGGTGGGCCAGGAAGCCGGCCACGAAGGCGTCGATGGAGGTGGGGTCGGTCAGGTCCAGGGCAGCCACGTCCGCGGCGACGAGCCCCGCCTCGTCCAGCGCTCGGCGCGCGCGCTCGAGGTTCCGCGAGGCCACGGTGACCTGCGCGCCGGCCTGCAGCAGCGCGCGGGCGGTGGCCAGGCCCAGGCCCGCGTTGCCGCCGGTGACGATCGCCGTGCGACCGGCCAGATCCACCCCCTCCAGGACGTCCGCAGTGGTGGAGGCGGCCGTGAAGCCGGTGCCGATGGGGTGTTGCTGTGTAGTCATGACCCCATCGTGCCCACGCATCTGCGGACGCGGAATCATCGATAGTTCGAAAAACATGTGAGAGAGTACGCCTGTGGCGCGTGACCAGCTCTCCGAGGTCCTCGACCTGGTCGAGGTGCGTGGCCAGCTGACCGGCGGCTTCGCCGTCTCGGGACGCTGGCAGAGCCACTCGCCGGGCGGGATCCCGCTGAAGTACGTGGCAGTGGTGCAGGGCGGTGCCGAGCTCACCGGGGAGCAGTTCGCCGAGCCGGTGCTGCTCACCGCCGGTGACGTGATCGTGCTGCGCGAGCCGGGGCCGATGCGGGCACAGGGTGGCCACGGCAGCGGGCCGGTGCTCGAGGTCGATGCCCGGGACGACTTCCTGGACCTGTGCGCGCCCGGGGAGCAGGCCGAGGACGTGTTCGTCGGCGGGCGGATCGACCTGGACGAGAGCGGCCGGGCGGTCCTGCTGCAGGCGCTGCCGGAGGTGGTGCTGCTGCCCGCTTCCTCGCCTGCCACGGTGCCGGTGCGGCGCAGCCTGCAGCGCCTGGTGGAGGAGGTCCGCTCCCCGCGGCTGGGATCTGCGTTCGCGATCCGGCACTGCGCACAGATGCTCGTGCTGGACGTGCTGCGCGCGTGCCTGGATGAGGCCGAGCTGCCGCCCGGGTTGCTGCGCCTGCTGGCCGACGAGCAGCTGCGCCCCGCGCTGGAGCTGATGCACAGCGACCTGGCCCGGACCTGGAGCGTGACCCAGCTCGCCCGCGCCGCTGCGATGTCCCGCACGGCGTTCGCGCAGCGGTTCCGCACGGTGGCCGGTATACCGCCCGGCGCCTACCTGCGGCAGCGCAGGATGAGCGTGGCCCGCCGGGAGCTGCGCCGGCCCGGGTCGCGGCTGCTGCCGATCGCCTCCCGCCTCGGCTACGGCTCGGAGAGCGCGTTCAGCGCGGCGTTCTCCCGGGAGACCGGGGAGTCCCCGCAGGCGTACCGGCGGCGGGCCGCGCCAGCGCTCGAGGTGGGCTGACCCCGCCCGCTACAACCCCGCCAGTGCCGCGGTGAGCCGGTCCGCCCACGGGTCGGAGGTCTCCACGAAGGCGGCCGGAGTGCCCACGGGAGCCGGCACGACCACGGAGGCTCCGCCGTCGTACTCCTCCCCCGTGAGCAGGTGCCGCCACCGGCCCGGCGGGAAGGTGACCTCCACCTCGGTGGCGCCCTCGGTGAGCACCGGCGCCACCAGGATTGAGGGGCCGAAGAAGAACTGGGTGTCCACCTCCGCGGCCGCGGTGCCGGGGGCAACGAGCCAGCCGTGCCGGATCGCGGGCACCCCGGTCTCGGTGGCGGTGGCCACCACCTCGGCGCGGTAGGGCGCCAGCGCGGCGAAGATCTGGCTGGCGCGCGCGAAGGCCGCCCGGCTCTCCGCGGTGTCGGCCACCTGCAGGTTCTCCGCGGGCCGGTTGCCCTCATGGCTGCGCATCACCACCCCAAAGGCGGCCAGCTCGGCCCAGCGTGCGAGCAGTTCCTCCGAGCGCACGTAGTTCTTCACCACAGCGTCGATCGAGGTGTACCCGCCGACGTCGGAGTGCACCAGCGGCCAGCCGGAGACACCCGCGGAGAAGGTGCCGAGCAGCACGGAGGCGAGCCCGTCCTCGGGTCCGAAGGTGACCAGCTGGTCGCCGTTCCAGAACAGCGGGGCGTCCGCGGCCATGCCCAGCGACCCGGAGCGGAACCAGGTGACGCAGTCCGGTTGGCCGGCTCGCTCGCACGCCTCGCGGACAGTCTGCGCCCACAGCCCCGGCCAGCGGTTGTGCGCCAGGTGCGGATCGCCGTCGGCGAGCACCGCGTCCAGCGGCAGCCCTTCGGCGAAGTCGGCCATGAACCCGCGCACGCCGTCGGCGAGCACCTCGGTGGCGATCACGTCCGCGTACCAGTCCCGGGCCGCGGGGTTGGTCAGGTCCACCAGGGAGGCGTCGAACCCGCCCTGGTCCAGGGCGTAGGGCTCGCCGGTCGCATCTCGCACCAGGTAACCGGCCTCGGCCGCTTCGGCGAACAGGTTGCGCTCCGGCGCGGGCTGCTTGTCCGCAGGGTCCACCAGGAACGGGTTCACATAGGTGGTCGTGGTGATGCCGGCCGCGGCGAGGTCGGCGACCAGGTCGGCCCAGCCCGGGTAGCGGTCGGTGTCCAGCTGCCAGGTCCACCACAGCCGGTCGCCGAAGGAGGTGGTGCGCTGCCCGGTCCAGTCCTGCAACCAGACCCCGGCGATCTCCGTGCCCGCCTGCTGCAGCGTGGCGACAGTGGACCGGACCTCCTCGGTGCCGCCCTGGATGCCGACGATCGCGCCCTGCCCGGTCCAGGCGGCCAGCTCCGGCCGGTCGATGCCCTGCTGCTGGCGGGCGATGAGCTCGGTCGGGGTGTCGGCGGCGGTCAGCTCGGCGCGCACCCGGGTGGCCTGGATCTCCAGCCCGACCTGGTCGGGGGTGCGGGTGTCGGCGACCGCGAGCGCGTGCGACTCGGGCAGGGCGGGGTCGAGCCGCACGCCGCGCAGGTCCTCGGTCACCCAGGACGCCCAGGCGGCATAGGTCATCGCCTCGGTGCCGCCGGCGCCGTGGTTGGTGACGTCGGCGAGGACGGTGAGCGGCTGCTCGCCGCGGCCC
This sequence comes from uncultured Ruaniaceae bacterium, assembly GCA_964564445.1. Taxonomy (GTDB): domain Bacteria; phylum Actinomycetota; class Actinomycetes; order Actinomycetales; family Beutenbergiaceae; genus Ruania. The sequence goes on from CAZMDO010000009.1 coordinate 6,090, forward strand.
ACCCCCTGCTCGCGGACGATGATCGGCAGCAGCCGCCCGTCCAGGTCGAAGTCGGTGAACTGCTCACCGAAGCCGTGCACCCCGGCGTGGTCGGTGCGGGCGCTGAAGAAGCCGAGGGAGGTGGCGCCAGACCCGCTGGTGAGGGTGGCATCGATCATGGCGCCGCGGTCGGTGGCGGAGAGCTCGGCGCGCCACGTCGGGCCCGGCTCGCCGTCGTTGTCCAGCAGCCTGCCGGAAAGCACGACGGCGTCACTCGCCGTGATGCTCACCGCCTCCAGCGTCTGGGTGGTCCAGGTGGTCTCGTGGGCGGTGTGCAGCCAGAAGTAGCCACGGTGCTCCTCGGCACTGGTCTGGCCGCGGCCGGCGCCGAGAAAGGCGTGCCCGGCCGGGCTGGCCCAGACGGTGCCGTGGCCGGTGGCGATGGTGACCTGAGCTGCCGGGTCGGTGCGGACCGTGACGGTGAGGCCGCCGGCGGTCGTGGTGCCGGTCGTGCCGGGTGCTAGCTGCAGGCCACCGGCCTCGAGCATGGCGAGGTCGTCGCGCGGTATCCGGGCCCAGGTGACCGCCACGACGCACAGCACCGCAACGATGGTGACGAGTGCTACGAGACGGGCGCGGCGCCGTCGAGATCTGGGCTCTGCCATCTGGCCATCCTGACAGGAGGTGCCACCGGGTCGGACCACGCAGATGTGGCCGCTTCCGTACTAGTACAAGCAGCTCGCTTCTACTGGCGGCGGCGGTGGCCCGATAGCGTGACGGCGACACGAGGAGGACCGATGATCAACAGGGAGCTCGGGCGGATCGCGGTCGACACCATTCCGCTGCCCAAGGACGTCAGGGACGCGACAGCGACCTATACCGCCACCGGGAAGGTGTTCCTGCTCTACCGGACCGAAGCCGACCCGGCCGGCAGGGACTGGTACCACGCCGCGGTGCTGGAGGACGACGGCTCAGCCTTCCGCCCGATCTTCTCCGGGCCGATCCCGCAGCACCCCAAGGCGAACGGTGTCCGGCACATGATGTTCAGGGACAACCGGCGCGTCCTTCTGGGCGACCATGTGCTGGAGTGCAGCCCGGACCTGGACACCGGCACCGACGCCACGCTCGTCCCGGTCGACTACCCCTGGGACCTGAAGAGCAACACGCTCGTCTCCCACCACTGGTCAGAGGTGATCGTGGCGCCGGACGACGAGCACGTGGCGTGGACGATCCTGCGCACGGACATGGGCGCGGATGCTGCGATCGGCCGGCTCCGGCGTGCCGAGGACCGGTATGTGGTCGAGGACGCGCAGCTGATCAGCACGCCTGAGGACCTCGTGCCCGACCCGGATCGTGCCGGCTACCTGGTTCCACAGCCGATGCGTGGCGGTGAGGTGAAGCAGTTCGTCCGTGGCGGGAGGGCGATCTCGATCGTCGGCGCGGTCGACGGGCTGCTCCCGGACTCGGTGGTGCAGGACCTGGACGGCGAGGGGCTGACCCAGGTGACCCGGACTCCCGGGTACGACGAGACGACGATCTTCTCTCCCGACGAGCGGCTCGGCATCGTGATGTCCTCCCGCTTCTCCGGCGGCACGGACCCGGCAGCGCTCGGCCTTCTCCCGCGCCCGCACGCGGCACTCACCGGGATGGGGTTGGCCTGGGCCGTCTACACCTACACCGTGACCGGGGTGCGCTCCTGGCGCAGCGGCAACGTCGGCCCGGTGCTGGTCGACATCGCACGCTCCCGTCACGAATCTGGCTACCAGGGCGTGCCGCTGAACAGTCCGGACGAGTCGTGGGTGTACATCTCCCCGATGTCCTGGCACCCCGACGGACGCCGCGTCCTGTGGCCGGAGATGCGCCGCGGCAGCGACCGCCCGGGGCAGCTCCGGCACGTGCGTCTGCGCCGTGCTGAGCTGCTGGATCACCGGCCGCAGCCGGCGGTCCCGGTGCAGGCGACGCCTGCCAGGATTCCGTACGCGCTCACCGGCCTCGAGGCTGAGCGCGCCGTGCGCCGTGCACCGGGTGCGGCCGTCAGCGGCCGCATTGCGGGCCGTCACTCCGGCTACCTGGAGTACGACCGTCGGACGATCACCGGTGCCACCGGTCAAGCCGTGACCATCACGTCTCGCTACGTCGACCTCAGCGACGACGGTCGCACCTTCTACAGCGGCTACGAGCAGGTACAGACGTCGTTCGTCGAGGACACCGTCTACGAGGCCGACCTCGAACTGACCGGCGAGGACTCCGGCGAGATGCGCCTGCGGGCGACCTGGTCGTCGCTGGCCGGCCCGGCACCGGCAACGCTGCGCTTCGACCGGGCCGCGGATGGGCAGCCGATGAGTCATGGATTCGCTCGCTACGGTGGCCGCACGCTGCGCATCGAAGACCTCGTGGAGTAGCCCCGGGGCGAACCTCAGCCGCGCCCGTGGGTGGTGCGGAGGAAGTCCAGGGACTCCTCGATGGCTCGGAACGGGTCTCCGGGCAGGTGGTCGAACTCGATCACCCTGGTTGCGGCCGGTGCCGCGGCAAGGACCGCACCGATCTGGAGATCTCCCTGACCGAGAGGCGCCTGCCGCAGGCGTTCCGGCTGGTATCCGTCGGCCTGGCGGAACGGGTCGCTGGCGATCTGACCGTCCTTGAGGTGCAGGGCTCCGACCCTGTCGCCGAGCCGGTGCAGCAGCGCGGGCACGTCCTGACCCGCCGTTGCGGCCCAGAACACATCGACCTCGACCACGGCATCCGGTTCGAGCAGAGAGACGAAGTGCTCGTAGGCACTCACGCCCTCGACGCTGTGGTGAAACTCGAAGGAGTGGTTGTGGTAGCCGAGCCGTAGCTCGTGGTCGGCGGCCTCCTGCGCTGCCTCGTTGAACCGGTCTGCGGTGCGGCGTACGTCGTCGAGCGAGCGCCATCGCTCGGCGGGCACGATCGGATCGATCAGCAGCTCGACACCCAGGGTTCGGGCCGTCTGAAAGGTCACTGACCGCGGTGGGAGCGGCACGAGCCGACCTTCGTGCTCGATCTCCGCAGACAGGAAGGGTGAGTGCGCGGTGGGCGCGGAGAGGCCGTGCGTGGTGAGCGCAGTCGCCAGCTGGGAGGTGCGGTCGAAGACCGTGAACGGTTCTACGTGGCGTACCCCGAGCGCCGCGAGCCGGCCCAGAGTCCCGTCAAGGTCGGCGAGCTGGTCCCGCACGGTGTACAGCTGCACCGCGACCGGAGGAGCGGTGCGGCCGGCCTCCTCCGCTGCTGCCGGCGGCATCCTGCCAGTCACTTGATCGTCTCCCCTGCATCGGCGAGCAGCGTGCTGCCGGTCATGATGATCGCCAGGTCGCTGGCGGCGAAGAGCACCACCCGGGCGATGTCGTCCGGCGTGCCGAGCCGACCGATCAGGCTCTGGTTCATCACGTCCATGGGCGGGGGCTCGACTCCAGCCGCGGCGGCGCGCTCCGCACCGGCGGCAGCCATAGCCATGGTGCCCTCGGTCGGCACGTAGGTCGGCGCCACACCGAGCACCCGAATCCCGGCCGGCGCCAGCTCCAACGCCAAGGCCTTGGTGATGCCGCGGGCCGCGTGCTTCGAACCGACGTAGGCCGCCAGCCCCGGTGCCGGGGCACCGAAGCCCGCCGTGGACACCACATTGACCACCACTCCCCCGCTACCGGCCATCCGACGTGCTGCGGTGCGCGCCCCGAGGAACACGCCGCGGCTGTTGACCGCGAACACCTCCTCCCACGCCTCCAGGGTCATCTCGACGGCCGGCGCACTCGGGAACACGCCGGCGTTGTTGACCCAGATGTTCACCCCGCCGAGCTCGGCGACCACACGGTCGGCCGCGCTGACGATCGATGCCTCCTCGGTGACGTCCATCTCCACGCCGAGAACGTCCACACCGTGCCGGGAAGCGATCGCGGCAGCGGCCCGCTCGGCGTCCTCGAGGCGCAGGTCTGCCACCACCGTGCTCGCGCCGGCCTCGGCCAGCCGGTGCGCAATGGCCAGGCCCAGGCCTTGCGCTGCGCCGGTGACGACGGCAACGCGACCCTCCAACGAGAGCAGCTCGGTGAGCGAGGACGCGGAGACGTCCGGGAACGGGAAGGTCATGCTGACTCCTTGGTCCAGGTTTATGACAGACTCTGCCATATGTAGGCCGACGACGGTAGCCTCACCGCATGAGCGACAGTGCACGCCGACAGGGGCGACCACCTGTCACGGACGTGGCCTCGTTGCGGACGGCCGCACTACCGGTCATCGAACGCCGCGGGTACGAGCGGGTGTCGATGTCATCGCTGGCGGGGGAGCTAGGTGTGAGCGTGCGAACGCTGCACCGGTACTTCCCCGCGAAGGCGGACATCGTGTGGGGCGGCATCGACCACTCGCTCGCAGCACTCACCGCGAGCCTGCACGACGTGGCCGAAGGCGACGGGATCCTGGACGCCGTTGCGGCAGCGGTGGAACGGGTGCTCGACCAGAACGCCGAGGACCTGCCGACCATGCGGGCACGGATCCGGCTCATCGCGCGCACACCGGCCCTGCGCAACGCTCGTTCGACGACGTTCGAGCGCTGGCGAGAGGAGCTGATCCGGTTCACGGCTCGCCGACGAGGCGAGGCGCCCACTGCGCTGGTACCGGTCGTGCTCGGTTCGGCGCTGCACGAGGCGATCAGCCAGGCCCTTGGGTGGTGGGCGCTGGCAGACGACGGGACGTCGCCGGGGACCTGCGTCCGGCGCGCGTTCGACGCACTCACCGCCCTGCCGGGGTCAGATCCGCTGCGACCATGACCACGACCGGGGGCCCAGCCGGCCGCCCGTACCGAGCAGCGGCACCTTGTCCGCACGCCCGTGACTGCACTGTCTGCGGGCACGCTTCTAGTGCACACGGTTTTCTTCTATCGGCATGGACCGAGCGCTGACTACTGTCTGGTCAACCGCAGCGGCAGGACGGACTGTCCCTGGGGAGTGTTCATCCAAGGGAGCGTGAGGCCAGCATGGCCAGGACACCGAAGCCCACTCCGAGCGAGGTCGACGGAGTGCAGTACCGCCGGGCGCGCACATGGCAGATCGCACTGTCGCAGGCCAACAACGGCTCCGCGATGATCTTCTACGTGCTCGTCGGTCTGATGAGCTATGTGCAGAACGCGGGCTATGGCATCGCCGTGGCGATCGCCGGCGTGATCCTCACCGCGACCCGCATCCTCGACGGCGTGGTCGATCCTCTGCTGGCACTGGTGATCGACCGGATCAAGCTCCGGCACGGCAAGCTTCGCTTCTTCATGCTCACCGGGTGGTCGATCCGGAGCATCGCGATCCTGCTGCTGTTCGTCTGGGGATCCGACAAGGGCTGGGGTGCTGGCTTCTTCGTCGCGGTCTACGTGGTGTACATCATCGGCTCGTCCATGAACGACATCGCGGGGAACATGATCTCACCGGTGCTCACCAACGACCCGAAGCAGCGCCCGACAGTACAGGTGTGGGCGAGCGCGTTCGCCTACGTGGTGCCCGCTGTGTTCAGCATCATTGCGACCGTGGCGATCCTGCCCAAGTACGGCAACGAGTACACGGTGCCGATGTTGCGGGAGACCGCCATCCTCTTCGTCGCGTGCTCGTTCGTCTTCCAGATCCTTGCCTGCGTGGGAGTCTCTGCTGCCGACAAGCCGCAGAACTTCCTCCACCTGGACGAGGCCGAGAACAAGCCGAGCGTCTCCCTGCTTGACATGTGGCGACTCCTGGTCCGCAACGGCCCGTTCCAGCGGTTCCTCATCTCGGCAGCATCGGACAAGATCGCCCAGCAGGTCGGCGCTCAGGCCGTGGTCACCACCATGCTCTTCGGCATCCTGCTCGGCAACATCCAGCTGGGCACCATCATGGGGCTCATCACGATGCTGCCGTCGATCGCCTTCGCCATCTTCGGTGCCCGCTACACCGGCAGGCACGGCGCCCGGAAGGCGACGGTGACCTGGACCTGGGCGTGCACCGTGGTCGCCGGGCTGCTGATCGTCTTCTGCCTGGTGGTGGACATGCGCTCGATACTGGGCAGCCTGCCCCTGATGGTCGCCTTCTTCGGGCTCTACCTGGTGCTCAACGGGTCGAAGATGTGTGTCACGACGGCTGCCGGCGCGATGCGGGCCGACATCGTGGACTACGAGCTGGACCGTTCCGGCAAGTACCTGCCGGCCACAGTCACCGCGACCTACAACATCATCGACCAGGTGGTGTCGTCCTTCGGCGCGACGATCGCGCTCGGGTCGGTCGCCCTGATCGGGTACAGCGCAGTGATGCCGCAACCGAACGACCCGATCACGGACTCGGTCCTGTTCCTCACCGTGGCGTTGTTCTTCGGACTCCCGATCCTCGGCTGGGTGTGCACGCTGCTGGCGATGCGCGGCTACACGCTCACTCGTGAGGAGATGATCGACGTCCAGCGCCGGATTGCTGAGCAGAAGGAGGCGATCCTGGCCGCAGATTCGCCGCCGGCGACACCCACTGCTCCGGCACGGGCGCCGGAGAAGCGGGGCTGACCCACGATCGGGTGGCCCACAGCCGGCCGCTGTGCCCGGCAACGTGCCTACGACCGCCGTGGTTCGCCGTCAGGAGCCGGCGCCCCGCGCCCGATAGGCGCTCGGCGTGAGCTGATACACACCTTTGAAGACCTTCACGAAGTAGTTCGCATCCGGGTAGCCGACATACGCCGCGATGTCACGGATGGGCTGGTCGGTGGTCTGCAGCAGGTGCGCTGCCCGGCCGGCACGCTCCCGGGCGACGTGCTCAGAGACGGTACGGCCGGTCTCAGCCTTGAACCGCCGTGCCAGGTGCGACTCCGAGATGTGCAGGCGGCTCGCCAGCTCGCGGGAGGAGACGTTGTCGCTCAGGTGCAGCTCGATCTCGTCCATGACCTCGCGGACGAGCCGGGTGTATGGCCGGCGGCGGTAGCGCCGGACGTGTCGGCAGAAGTCGGCGACCATGGCTCCGATGTCCTGCATGGCTGAGGGGACATCGGGAGTGTGGCCCCGACGGTGGAGTCGCTGCGCGTAAGCCTGCGAGATCGCATCGATGGTCACCGGCGGGAGACCGCCCTGCTGGGCGGCGACACGGGACAGGATCCGGATGATGGTTGCGCCCAGGAACGGGGTGTTCAGGTAGCTGGGCGCCTGCGGGATGCTGGCCATCCGCCGCAGGGCGCGCAAGGCTCCTTGCTCGTCACCCTCGGCCACTGCATGCATGAACTCCTGCTCGACGGCGTAGCGATCGTTGATCACCTCGAACGAGGCCGAATGGGGGCGGGCGTCACCGCCCGGGGTGATCGGCCCCGCGGCGGTCGTCACGGCATGAGAAGCCGCTTGCTCCGGTTCTTGGCCAGACACTGTGCGCAACGCCGCCGCGGCGCGCCGGACGTACTCGGAGTCCACGATCGGGAACCGCGCCCGGTACAGCTTGTAGGCATGGAGATGGGCAGCGGGGATGTGCAGGCTGCCGAGCAGCTCCTCCGCCTCGCCCGGAGCCAGCGACTCCTCGGTATACGGGCCGATCACCGTGAGCCGGTCTCCCAGCCAGAACATCGTCAGCACGAGTCCGAGCGGCTCGCGTAGCTCGCGGGTCGTGGCCGGCTCCATCCGTGCGACCAGGTCCCGCAGGTAGCGGGCAGTCAGCGCCGGTTGCAGGTCCGGACGGAAGCAGGCCGCCGCCTCCAGCTCAGCCATGAAGGAGCCGATGTCGCCGGTCGACGTGACCGGACAGCCCAGGACCGCACGGACCGTGGCGAGCAGATCGTCCCGGGCTCCGGGAGCACTGGTGTCCATGAGCTCTCCGTTCGACCTCGTCGACAACGACGTGCATGTCTGGTTCTGTTCTTGCACGTTGGTTTCTATCACAGCGGAAGCTGGTGCGATTAGCGTGACGGGCACATGACCAGCCCCGTCGGTCGGAGGAGATCCATGAGCACCGCTGCCCAGAGCCCCCGCGTGATCGAGCGGATCCCCGACGGGTGGGCGTTCACCCGCGAGCAGCTGGCTGTGACCGCGAGCTGGGAGCAGGTGCGTGCCGCGGGGGACGAGGTGACTCTCCCGCACTCCTGGAACGCCACCGACGGACAGGACGGTGGCAACGACTACCACCGTGGGCGCTGCACGTACGCCCGACGGCTCCCGCCGGCGCCGGGGCGCGGTCGGACCTGGCTGGAGGTGCCCGGCGCGAACTCCAGTGCTGAGGTCTACCTGAACGGGCATCTGCTCGCCGAGCACCACGGCGGCTACTCGACGTTCCGCGTCGACCTCACCGATCGCCTCGGCACGGAGAACACTCTCGTGCTCGTGGTGGACAACGCCCCGAACGACTCGGTCTACCCACAGCGTGCGGACTTCACCTTCTACGGTGGGCTGTACCGCGAGGTCCGCCTCATCCATGTGGCTGATGCGCACTTCCGGCTGGACCAGCACGGCGGTCCGGGTCTGGTGGCCACTCCCACGCTCGATGGTTCGGCTGCTCACGTGGACCTCTCGGCGGCGGTGACAGGTGGGGAGAGTGTCCGGTTCACGATCGACGGAGTCAGCTCCCAGACGGTACCGGTGACCGACGGTGCTGCCCACGCCCGGATCACCATCCCGCAGGTGCGCCGGTGGCACGGCCGGCGCGACCCGCACCTGTACTCCGCGACTGCCGAGCTGCTCGTCGATGGACTGGTCACCGACAGCATCGACCTGCGCTTCGGCTGCCGGGAGCTCGCGGTGGACCCGGAGGAAGGGTTCCTCCTCAACGGTGAGGCCTATCCTCTCCGTGGCGTCTCCCGCCACCAAGACTGGGAAGGAGTCGGAAACGCCATCTCGGCGGAGATGATGGCCACGGACCTGGAGCTGCTGGTCGAGCTGGGTGCCACCACCGTGCGGCTCGCGCACTACCAGCACGACCAGCACTTCTACGATCTGTGCGACGAGGCCGGGATCGTGGTCTGGGCGGAGATTCCGCAGATCACCGAGTTCCTGCCGGACGGCACGGCCAATGCCCGATCGCAGCTGGTCGAGCTGATCGTGCAGAACCGACACCATCCGAGCATCGTGTGCTGGGGGCTGTCCAACGAGATCACCGTCGCAGGTGGGGGACCGCACGTCGTGGCCGCGCACCAGGAGCTGCACCGGCTGGCCCACGAGCTCGACCCCACGCGGTTGACCACGATGGCCCACCTGTTCCTGCTGGAGACGGACGACCCTCTGGTCACCGTGCCGGACGTGATGTCCTACAACCTCTACTACGGCTGGTACGTCGGCGAGCTCGCGGACAACGATGCCTGGCTCGACGACTTCCACAGCACATACCCGCGGGTCGCCATCGGGGTGGCCGAGTACGGTGCCGACGCGAACATCCGGTGCCAGTCTGCCGAGCCGGTGCGAGGCGACTACTCCGAGCAGTATCAGGCGCGCTATCACGAGCACATGCTCGAGATGATCGAGGCGCGCCCGTGGTTGTGGGCCACGCACGTGTGGAACCTCGCCGACTTCGGGGCCGACGGCCGGCACGAGGGTGGGGCGCCAGGACGCAACCAGAAGGGACTCGTGACCTTCGACCGGCAGGTGCGCAAGGACGCCTTCTACCTCTACAAGGCGGCGTGGTCCTCCGACCCGTTCGTGCACGTGTGCGGGCGACGACGGGTGGAACGGTCCGAACCAATCACCGAGGTGACGGTCTACTCGAACCAGCCGGAGGTCTCGCTCTGGTGCGACGACCAGCTGGTCGGTTCGCAGACCGGACACCGGGTGTTCCGCTTCCGTGTGCCCATCGAAGCCCGCCACCAGCTGGTGGCTCGGTCCGGCAAGGTCAAGGACACCATCCATGTCCAGCGGGTCACGGTGGACAACCCCGAGTACGTGCTGGCCGACACGCAGGTGACCAACTGGTTCGACGACGGCGAGCTGCCGCGCCCTGCGGGCTACTTCTCGATCCAGGACACCATCGCCGACATCAAGGCCAACCCTGCCGGTGCCGCCCTGGTCACCCGGCTGGTGACCGACCTGGCTGCCGCACGTGGGGACGTCGCGCAGAAGGTGGAGATACCCGCCTCGATGCGGACCATCCTGGACCGGATGAGCGTGGCATCGCTGCTCCGTCAGGCAGGCCAGGTAGTGCCCGCAGAGCAGGTCCGAGAGCTGAACGCCACGCTGAACACGATCGCCAAGGAGGAGCAGTGACCACCACGTTCCCGGAGGATTTCCTGTGGGGAGCCTCGACCGCGCCGCACCAGATCGAGGGCAACAACACGAACTCCGACTTCTGGGCCAACGAAGGACGGGTTCCCGGGATGGAACGCAGCGGCGACGCCTGCGACTCCTACCATCGCTACCGGGAGGACATGGAGCTGCTGGCCGATGCCGGGTGCACGGCGTACCGGTTCGGTGTCGAGTGGGCACGCGTGGAGCCGGTTGAGGGGCTGATCTCGAATGCCACGCTGGATCACTACCGCAGGATGATCGACACAGCACTGGAGCTCGACCTGACCCCGGTAGTGACGCTGCACCACTTCACCAACCCCCGATGGTTCGCCGAGACGGGTGGATGGCTCGCAGCGGAGGCACGCGACCGATTCGCGCACTATGTGGAAGCGGTCACCCAGATACTCGACGGCGTGGACTGGCTGGTCACGATGAACGAGCCGAACATGCTCTCGATGATGACCGCGATGGCGCGGGACATGCAGCAGCGCACGACCGACGAGAAGTGGCACAGCCCGACCATCGAGGACGGTCCCCGCCCGACCCAGCTGCCCACCCCAGATCCGGAGATCGGACTCCGGCTGGTCCAGGCGCACCATGCTGCCCGGGCCGTGCTCCGGCGGCGCACCACGGCCAAGATCGGCTGGACCGTGGCGAACCGGGCCTTCGTGGCCCGGCCGGGAGGTGAAGAGAAGCTGGCGGAGCTGCAGTGGGTCTGGGAGGACCTGTACCTCACCGGGTCCGCCGGGGACGACTTCGTCGGTGTCCAGTCCTACTCCAGCCAATGGGTCGGTCGCGATGGGATCGAACCCTACCCACCGCACCCGGACAACACGCTTGTCGGCACCGCCTACCGACCGGACGCACTCGGGATGGCGGTGGCACACACGCACGAGGTGACCGGCCTGCCGATCCTGGTCACGGAGAACGGCATCGCCACGGACGACGATGCGCGGCGCATCGCTTACACCACGGACGCGTTGCGGGGCCTGACCGATGCGATGGCGGCGGGCGCAGACGTCCGCGGTTACCTGCACTGGAGCTTGCTGGACAACTACGAGTGGGGGCACTGGCGCCCGACGTTCGGACTGGTCGCGGTAGACCGCACCACCTTCGAACGCCGCCCGAAGCCGAGCCTGGCCTGGCTCGGCGACGTCGCACGGCGGAACGGGCTGTGAGCACCGCGGCTGGAGAGTCACCCGTCCCTGACCAGCTGCGGGTGCACAGCGGCGGCGACCAGTTCACCGTGACCGATGCCCGCCCACGGCTGTCCTGGCAGCTGCCTGGAGTCGCTGACATCGGCGGGGACGCCGAGCTGGAAGCGAGCGTTGACGGCAGCGTGCAGCGAACGATGGTGACCGGTGGCGCGCACCTCTTCGTACCGTGGCCGTTCCCTCCGTTGCGCAGCCGGCAGGAGGTGCGATGGCGTGTGCGGCTGGCGGGCGCGGGTGCGCCGGGCGACTGGTCGTCCTGGTCCTCCTTCGAGGCGGGTCTGCTCGATCATGACTGGCAGGCACGGTGGATCTCACCGCAGGAAGGAGCCGACCCGGGTTGGGGGCGTCGACCCGCGTACCACCTGTCCGTGTCGTTCGATCTTCCCGTGGCGGTGACCCGTGCCCGGCTCTACGCGACCGCCCTCGGCGTGTACGAGGCGAGCGTCAATGGTGTACGGGCAGGTGCTGCCGAGCTCCTTCCGGGCAGCACCTCCTATGCCGAGACACTGTATGCGCAGGCCTTCGACGTCACCGCGGCTGTGCACCAAGGCGGGAACCTCCTGGAGATCGTGCTCAGCGACGGCTGGTACCGCGGGCAGGTCGGCGCATTCCGTGTCCCGGCCGGGTGGGGCTCGATGCTGGCTGCCCGGGCCGAGCTGCACCTGGACCTGGCCGATGGCGGCACCATGCATGTGCACACCGACGAGAGCTGGCGCTGCACGACGTCGACCATCGTGGCTGCCGACCTGATGGACGGGCAGAGCACAGACTTCACGGCGACCCCGAGCCCTGACCTCTCCGTTCTGGTGGACCAGGTCCAGGCACCGCAGATCTCCTGGTCGCCTGCCCCACCGGTCCGTGTCGTCGAGACCCGGCGACCAGTGACGAGCACGAAGCTGTCGGACAGCACCTGGATCGTCGACTTCGGCCAGAACGCCTCCGGTCGGGTGCGCCTGACTGGCCTGGGGCCACGCGGCACGCGTACCGTCCTTGACCACGGCGAGCATGTCGGCCCGGACGGGGACCTGGACACCAGTCATCTGGACTCCAAGCGTCCGGGAGAGGACGCCCGACCGTTCCGCCAGCAGGACGTCGTCATCGCCGGGGGCACAGCGGAGGTGTTCGAACCGCACCACACCGTGCACGGTTTCCGGTATGTACGCGTTGAACGCGAGGGGGCACAGTTCGACCCGGACACGATCGAGATGCAGGTGCTGCAGACCGACCTGCACCGCACCGGTACGTTCGCATGCAGCGATCCGGACCTGACCCGGCTGCACGAGATCGCCGACTGGAGCTTCCGCGGGAACGCGGTGGACGTGCCGACCGACTGTCCGACCCGAGAGCGGCTGGCCTGGACCGGTGACTACCAGGTGTTCGCACCGACCGCGACACGCCTCTATGACGTTCTCGGATTCAGCCGGAAGTGGCTGCAGTCGGTGCGCGACGACCAGCTCGAAGACGGCCGGATCCCGAACTTCGCCCCGGACGGACGACGCATCAAGCACAACCTGGATGACCAGCTGGCGATGATGACCGGCTCCGCCGGTTGGGGTGATGCCATCGTCGCCGTGCCCTGGGAGCTGTACACCGCCTACGGCGACACCGAGGTGCTCGCCGAGTGCTGGATCGCCATGGTGCGCTGGGTCGACTGGGCGTTGCGCAGCGCCCGGACCGCACGGCACCCATCCCGGATCCAACGGTCTGAGCAGCCGCTCCCGCACGAACAGTTCCTGTGGGACGGCTCGTTCCACTGGGGCGAGTGGACCGAGCCGAAGCAGAAGACCGAGGACGGTTCCCGGATCGACCCGATCCAGGACGACCCGATGGCCTGGTTCATGTCGGACAAGGGCGAGGTGGGCACCGCCTACCTCTACCGCTCGACAGCAACCTTGGGCCGGATCGCCGAGATCCTCGGCCACACGGCAGAGGCTCACCACTATGCGGCGCTGGCCGAGAAGATCCGGTCCGCCTGGCAGACGGAGTTTCTCAGTGACGACGGTCGCACACTCGATGACTCGCAGGCGAGCTACGTCCGCGCGCTGGACTTCGGGCTGCTCCCGGAGGATCGGCGGCCAGCGGCTGCAGCACGTCTGGTCGAGCTCATCCGGCGGGCTGGCACGCACCTGACCACCGGCTTCCTCTCCACCGGTCAGCTGCTTCCCGTCCTTGCCGACCACGGGCACGCCGACGTTGCCTACGGGCTCCTCTTCCAGCGCACCCCACCATCATGGCTGTACATGCTGGACCAGGGAGCCACCACCATCTGGGAGGACTGGGAGGGCATCGATGAGCAGGGGCACGCCCACGACTCCCTGAACCACTACAGCAAGGGCAGCGTGATCCGGTTTCTGCACACGCACACCCTGGGGCTCCGGCAGAACGCTGGGTCGAGTGCCTGGCGGTCCTTCACCATCCGTCCTGTACCCCACCCCACGTTGAGCTGGGCGCGCGGCAACCACGAGAGCCCGTTAGGAGGTATCGAGGTCGAGTGGCGGCGTGAGGGCGAACAGCTCGTGCTCGCCGCCACAGTGCCCGCCGGAACCGTCGCCTCCGTGGAGCTCCCGGGCTGCGTGCCAGAGCGCGTCGAAGGGCCAGCCACCGTGCATCGCACTGCCAGCGCGTGGCCTGCCGCTGGGTGACGTACCGCGCACGACTGTCGATCGGGGACTCTGCCTGGTCTGGTCAGGCGTCCCGGCGGCGGAGCACGATCGCGGCGGCGACCATCGGCACGATGGCCCAGGCGGCGACGATCGCGGCGCCCTGCCACGGCCCCAGGTCACCGGCTCCGCCGAACGCGTCGCTGACCGTGACGAAGGCGGTGGCGGCCGGCAGCGGGAAGTACTCCATCGCGTCCTGCACCCAGTCCACGGTGATGAACTGCAGGATGCCCGGGAGCAGGAGGAGGGTGGTGATCGCCACCGTGACCGAACCGGCCGTGGAGCGCAGGAGCGTGCCGACGCCGAGGGCGAACATCGCTGCCGCGACGAGGAACGCCGTCACCCCGCCGGCGATCTGCCAGGTGGTGGGGTCGGTGAGGCCGGGCAGCAGGTCGTGGTCGGCCAGGATCGGCGCCGTGGCCGCATAGCTGGCGACGAAGGCGATCGCGGTGATGACCACGGTGACGGCGGCCAGGACGATGGCCTTCGCAGCGAGCACCGGCAACCGGGTGGGCACGGCGGCGAAGGTGGAGCGGATCATGCCGGTGGAGTACTCACCGGTGATCAGCAGGGCACCGAGGACGGCGATGGTGAGCATGCCGAACTGGTAGCCGCCGGTGACGAGCTCGGCGCCGTGCAGGCCGACGAACGCGGCGGCACCTTCGGGGGTGTCCAGGCTGTCGGTGACGCCCGCTGCCTGGCCGAGGGCCATCAACGTCATCAGCACGACCGTCAGGGCGAGCGTCCACCAGGTGGAGCGCAGCGAGAAGAGCTTGCGCCACTCGGCGCCGAGCACGCCGGCGAAGTCGAGCCTGGCGGGGATCACGGGCCGGCTCCGGTGCCCTGGGGCGGTCGGCGAGGTGGTGGACGGGCCGGGCTGTGGTGCGGCGGTCGCGGTGGTCATCGGGGGGCTCCAGCGGGGATCGGCTCGGGTGTGGTGGTCTCGGATCGGTACTCCACGGCATCCTGGGTGAGGGCCATGTACGCGGCCTCGAGGGAGGCCTGCTGGGTGGCCAGCTCGTGCAGGGCGAGGTGGTGGGTGTGGGCGGTGTCGCCGATGGCCTCGCCGCTGAGCCCGCGCACGTCCAGGGCGCCGGGTTCGGGCGAGGTGACGGTGGCTCCGGCGGCCTCCAGCAACGGGGCGAGGTCGGTGGCGTGCGGGGAGCGCACCCGTACGGTGGAGGCCAGGACGCTGTCGATCACGTCCTGCACCGGGCCGGTGGTAATGATCTGGCCCTTCCCGATGACCAGCAGCTGGTCGGCGGTCTGGGCCATCTCGCTCATCAGGTGGGAGGAGAGGAACACGGTGCGTCCTTCTGCCGCGAGCTGGCGTACGAGGGTGCGCACCCACTGCACGCCGTCCGGGTCCAGGCCGTTGACCGGCTCGTCGAGGATGAGGGTGTCCGGGTCGGCGAGGAGCGCGGAGGCGATGCCGAGCCGCTGGCCCATGCCGAGGGAGAACCCGCCGACCCGCTTGTTCGCCACGGCGGCCAGACCGGTCAGCTCGATCACCTCATCCACCCGCTTCGCACTGATGTGGTGGGTCGCGGCCATGGTGCTCAGGTGCGCCTTCGCGGAGCGGCCCGGGTGCACGGCCTTCGCCTCGAGCAGGGCGCCGACCTCCCGCAACGGGGTCGCGTGCTCGGCGTACGGCTTGCCGTTGACCGTGACCCTGCCGGACGTGGGCTGGTCGAGCCCCATGATCATCCGCATCGTGGTGGACTTGCCAGCACCGTTCGGGCCGAGGAAGCCGGTGACGGTGCCGGGGTGGATAGTGAAGCTGATGGAGTCCACGGCCGTCTTGTCGCCGTAGCGCTTGGTGAGGTCTGTTGCTTCGATCATGTCGGTCCCTCTGGTCGCTGGTGGTCGCCGGTCTCGATGGTGCTCGCCGGCCTCGGTGGTGGTCGCCGGCCTTGCCACCGCGGGGCGGGTGCCGAGCGGTCCCTCCGGCGGCCGGCGCTGGTCTCCACGCTAGGAGCAGGGCCTCTCGCCCCGAATCGGTCCGATGGCTGAAGATCCCGCCGGACCCGTTCGACCAATGAGCGAGGTGTCTCATCCTCCGGGCGGAGGCTGGTGCGCCTGCGGCTCAGGGTGTTCCCGGAGGCGTACGTGCCGCGGCGGTCGGGGGCAGTGGCCTGTTCGCGAGCGATCCCGCGCCGGAGGAGTTCAGGGTGGGAGGTCACCGCCGTCACCGCGCGTGCGAGCTCGGCGGTCGATCGTGCTCAGCCAGTCCTCCGGGGCCGTACCCGGCCGGAACGTGACCTAGCGAACGCTGCCACGGAACGAGGAGTCCTTGACCGGCATGAGGGCGGCTCCTAGCGTGATGGCATGACCATTGACACTGCCCGTCCTGTCGGGGATCTGGTCGCGGCCGACCCGCGGCGGGCACCGATCTTCGAAGACTTCGGGATCGACTACTGCTGCGCTGGTGAGACACCGCTCGCAGAGGCCGCGACCGCTGCCGGCCACGACCTCGACGCGGTCACCCGCGCCCTCTCCCAGCTACCGCCTGAGGCGCCAGCACCGGCGGTCGGCCCTGCCGAGAACAGCGCGCTCGCGCACGACATCGTCGATGTGCACCACGCCTACATGTGGGAGGAGATGCCCCGCTTGGCCGAGCTGGTGGCCAAGGTGCACGCGGTGCACGGCGCCAAGCACCCGGAGCTGGCCGAGGTAGCGTCCGCGTACGCTCAGGCCGTCGCTGCCCTCGACCCGCACATGACCACCGAGGAACGCAAGATCTTTCCAGCCATCAGTCGGATGGAGAAGACGCGCACCGTCAGCGCCCAGGGCTCGCTGGCCGGCCCGATCGCTGAGCTGCGCACCGAGCACGACGAGATCGGCCGGCTGTTCAGGCACCTCCGGCGCCTCACCAACGACTATGCCGCACCGGCGGATGCGTGCACGTCCTACCGGCTGATGCTCACCGGGCTGGAGAAGATGGAGCTCGACCTGCACGAGCACATCCACAAGGAGAACAACATCCTCTTCCGCCGCTCGCTGGAGCTCGAGGACGAGCTCAGGGCGGCGCCACCGGCCGCGACGGGCTCGGTGGAGGCCGGCGCGACCCAGGAGTAGCCGGCAACAGGGTCCCAGCACCATGTTGAGTCGCGAACGACTCAAGTGGCGTGGCGGAGACGGTGGGAATCTCTGCTAGAACGCTGTCAACTGCAGTGTTGTACCCAATGGCTTCTCTGTGTCAGTTGCGTGGCAGTTGAGGTGGCGGGGTCGCGGGCCGACCCGACCCCGCCGCCGAGGCGCCGGTTCATCCAGCGAGCGGGATGTGTGGGCTCGCGGACGTGACCTTGGAACAACCGCAGCGCGCACCGCTGGAACGACGGGGCGGAGAACCAGCCCGGCGGCCGGCAGGTGGCATCACTGCGCCGGCTCCCATGAGCTGGTGGAAGGGTTCCATGTGCAACCTCGGACTTGGGTGTCCAGTACCGGCTCAGCGAATGTGAGGCAGGCGATGAGTAGATCGCTGAACTGCTCCGATGTGCTGGCCTCCAGGCGCTGCTTGCGCCGCCAGGTTAGCCACCTGGGTTGGGCCAGTATCGGCATCTGTGTCACCAGCGGAGTCAGGGATCGGAGCTGGACTGCCCTGTGGTCGGCGACCTTCTCGATGGCGGCCCGCAGGTCGTGGTAGCGGATGCCGCGGCTGGCGATGATCGCGGCGATGTCGACGAAGTCGCGCCAGCGGGTGTTCTGCTCGCCGCGGTCGATGGCGGTGACAATCTTCTCCGCAAGGACCATGTGGTCGGGGTAGCCGGACAGTCTCAGGGTCCCGCCCAGCAGCAGCGGCAGGGTGACTTCGGTCGGAGCGGGCCAGATCGGGTCACCGAAGTTCACATCGACGTGCAGCGCGATCTGCGCGGTCGCCAACTGGGCAGCCACCTTGACCCGGACACCGGTGTAGTCCGCCTGGTCTCGGATGGACTTACCGGCCACTGACTCTCGGTCGAAGTCGAGGCCGTCGTCGAGGTCATGGCTGAGGATGGCCGGACATGCTGCTCCACGTCGGGGATGTCGTTGCCGATGCCGATGGCGGCCAGGTCGATGTCTCGGGTGGGGCGGCGTGCGGCGAACGCGGCCATCAGCACCCCGCCCTTGAGCACGAAGTCCTGGGCATGCTCCGAACCGGCCAGGCGGGCCAGGAACCCTTCCAGCGCGTACAGGGTGAAGAACTCGGCCGGATCCCGGCCCTGCCGGCGAGCAAGGTTGCGCAGGTCGTTGTACGCGCTCCCCGCGGCGGTATCCCTGGCTGGACCCGGACTCATAACAGCACCTCCAGGGCGTGCCGCAGCCGGGGCAGCGCCTTCGGGAACGACGCCGCGACCTCCATCAGGCTCGAGGCTGAGCTGCCCCGACGACGCAACCAGCGCCGCAGCGCCTCATGGGCCACGTCGGCGCCCTCCTGGTGCATCAGCCGGAAGCAGTCCACCACGGTTCGCTCAGCGGAGTAGATCGCAACCTCGATGCCCACTGCCAC
Organism: uncultured Ruaniaceae bacterium; assembly: GCA_964564445.1. Taxonomy (GTDB): domain Bacteria; phylum Actinomycetota; class Actinomycetes; order Actinomycetales; family Beutenbergiaceae; genus Ruania. The sequence goes on from CAZMDO010000009.1 coordinate 24,621, forward strand.
CCGCACGCTCTGCCGTCCGATCGCGAACGTGGCCCGGTCGAAGCTGTGCCAAGTCACGTGGGCGAATCCGGCCGGGTGGCGCGTTCCCCGCGGCAGCGCGATATCGGTACCGGCCGGGATCGCGTCACTGAGATCGTGATGCACCAGCGCACTGGTCAGGCACATCGTCGCCTCTGCCCGCACCGCAGTCGCTGCCGCCAACAGGGCAAACGCCGGATCGATCGCCTCGGGCCTCAGATACACGCCACGCCCAGCACGCTCGATCTCTCCAGCGGCGAGAATCTCGTAGACCTCGTCCTTACGCAGCCCCGCAGCCTCAGCATCCGCGAGCGTGAACACCGGCGCGAGCTCCACGATCACCACCTTCCCTTCCTAAATGCTGACAGATCTAGTGTATCTGTAAACACATAGGAGGCGAGCTGTCGCCAGGCGGTCACCTCGAACACATCAGCGGCCAACCATCCTTGTGCACATGGGTAGTGGAGCACGCGGACCTGCAGCCCTCATCCGGCCAGCAACCTCCTGGTTGCGGTGCGGGCCAGCTGGGGCCCGCTGGTGACCGCGACCGAGCGGCTGGGACCCGGGGTTCGGCAATCCACCGAACATGGCGGCGAACGGCAGACCTCGCAGGGTCAAGGCGTCACAGCGACGGCTCAGGCCCCTCTTCGGGGCCACTCGCCCAACCGCGGGCGGCACGGTCGTGACTGGCCACAGCGGTGCCTTACCTGCCGCCGCCGGGGCTAGCTCTGGGACAGTCTTTGGGACAGTTTTGCTGCCATCTGAAGCGTTATGCTGCAATCTCCTGCAGATTATGAACCTCTCAGAACCCGCATGACCCCAACAAAAACCCCGGTTCCAAGCGGGGAACCGGGGCTTCGTGGCGGAGACGGTGGGATTTGAACCCACGGACGGGTTGCCCCGTCACATCCTTAGCAGGGATGCGCACTAGACCAGACTATGCGACGTCTCCTAGACGGCATCCAGGATAGCGGCCCGATCCGGCAGATGCGAACCACTGCCGCTACCCTCGATGTTCCCCAGCGTCCGCCGCCCTCAGGAGCCAGCTGTGCCCACACCCGCCACCCCTGCTGTGCCCGCTCTCCCCCCGCTCGCCACCCAGGCCGAGACCCTGCTGGCGCTCGGCCCACCGCAGACCGTGGGACTGTCCGTGGCCGAGGTACGCTCCGCCGTCGAGCAGGCCGGTGCCACACGCACGGACGCCCTGCTGGTGCTCCGCCCCGACCTGGCCCCTGCCTCGGCGCTGGCGCCACTGATGCGCCGCGGGCACAAACCCGGGTTCGTGGTGGAGGACATGGCTGACGTGGACCAGTTCACGCCGTGTGCCATCGACGTCCCGGACAGCCCCCTCTACCTCGTGCACGGACTCGACCGGGGCGACCACCTGGCGAGCTGGAGCCCCGAGGAAGCACTCCCCGAGCTCACCGGCGCCGGCCGCACACCGCTGCTGGTCACCGAGGGGGTGCACTGGGTGCTGCAGCAGCCCGCCGCGCTCGAACGCAACCACTGCTTCATGACCATCGGCTCCCGGCTGCGCAGGCCGAACGGCAGCTACGACGCCCGCACCCCCGCCGTCTGGATCAGCAACGGCACCGGCAGGGACGGCCGCGAGCGCCGGGACGCCCCGAAGATCGGCTGGTGCTGGTGGCGCAACCGGCACACCTGGCTCGGTTTCGGCTCCGCCACCGGACGGGAGCCGCTGGCCGCCGCGCCGGCCTGACCGCGCCGGGCGAGCCGTCACTCGAGGCCGACGACCATCCAGACGAGGTAGGCGACGTAGCCCGCGACGAACACGCCGCCCTCGATGCGCCCCAGCCTGCGGTGGCTCCAGAACGTCGGCAGGCAGAGCACCGCCACCGCCACCATCACCATCAGGTCGCCGCCGATGATCGCCTCGGAGACGGGCACGTCGCCCGACGACGCCAGCACCGTGGGGCCGAGCACCAGGGCGATGTTGAACACGCTCGAGCCGATGAGGTTCCCGATCGCCAGCGACCGTTCGTTGCGCACCGTGGACACCACCGTCGTGACCAGCTCCGGGGTGGAGGTCCCGATCGCGATGACGGTCAGCCCGATCACCGCCTCGCTCACCCCCAGGCTGCGCGCGATGCCCACCGACCCCTCGACGAGCAGCTCCGAACCGACCACCACCACGACCAGCCCGAGCACGAGCAGGAGCACGCCACGAACCAGCGGCGGTTGCTGCTCCGCCGGTGAGCCCTCCCGCTGGCTCGGCACGGCCGGCTCACCTGCCACCTCCCCACCACCCGCCGCGGCCACCGCCACCTTCGCCGCGCTGAGCTGCCGGCCGTACTGGACTGTCACCGCCAGATAGGCCACGCCCACGGCGGTCAGGATGAGCCCGTCCGGGGTGGACAGCGCGCCGTCGCGGGCGAGGACCAGCAGCACGACGGCGGCGCCGATCATCATCGGCAGGTCCACCCGCAGGGTCCGGTCCTCGAAGGTGATGGCGCGGATCGCGGCGCTGAGACCGAGCACGAGGAGGATGTTGACCAGGTTGGTGCCCACGATGTTGCCCACCGCCAGGTCCGGGCTGCCCTGCCGCGCGGCGCTGAGACCGACCGCGAGCTCGGGCACGCTGGTCGCCAGCGCCACCACGGTCATCCCCACCAGCATCGGCGGGATCCCGAACCGGGCCGCCAACCCCGCCCCGTGCCGGACCACCAGCTCCGCCCCGATGATCACCGCGACCAGCCCGACCACGAGAAGCAACGGGTCACCCATGCTCGTCCTTCCGGTCGAGGGCGAGCGTACCGGAGTCCTGCAGCTGGCGGAGGGTAAGGGATT
>CAZMDO010000010.1:0-27422 GCA_964564445.1 uncultured Ruaniaceae bacterium
CGGGGGACCGTGGTGATTCATCTGATGCAATACGCAGACTAGGTTTTGTCATAAGCGCTGTTATCGGCGGTGTGATTCGAAGTGTTATCCGATAGGGTTTGCACTTGTGAGAGTCGCCGTGGGGTGAGACACTGGGGGCATGACGACGACTACGAGTGGCCCCCGTGCGGACCTTCGTGCGTACGAGGAGTCGATGCGGCTCAGCACCGCCGACTTGGTGACGCGGCTGCGCGAGAGCCTCGGTGCGAAACTGGTCGCCTACCTGGGCTCGGTGACCGAGACGCGTGCGGTCAGGCAGTGGGCCGAAGGTACGCGGGAGCCGTCGACCGAGGTGGTCAACCGGCTGCGCACCGTCTACCAGATCACTGCGCTGTTGCGTCAGAAGGACTCCGCCGCCGTGGTGCAGGCGTGGTTCCAGGGCATGAACCCCCAGCTGGAGGATGTGGCCCCTGCGCGGTTGCTGCGCGAGGGTGACCTGTCGACGGTCGGCCCGCAAGTTCTCGCGGCCGCGCGAGCCTTCGCTGCCGTTGGCTAGGTACGTGCCGGCAACGCCTCAGCTGGTCCTGCTCCCCGTCGACCAACAGGTCTTCAGGGTCGGGTACAGGCCGGCACCCTGGGCGTGGGCCGGCTGGGAGTTCGCCGGCACTGATGGCCGCTTCCCGGGCCGGTGGGATGACCACCGAGGTGTCTTCCGCACCGTCTACGCCGGATCGACGCTGCTTGGCTGTTTGCTGGAGGTGCTTGCGCCGTTCCGCCCAGACCCCGCCCTGACAGCGCAGCTGGCCGGCATCGAGGACGACGAGGCCTATCCCACTGCACCGGTCGGCCACGTGCCCTACAGCTGGTTGGAACCCCGGGAGGCAGGCTCGGCCACCCTGCGGGGCACGTTCTGCGATGTCACCGCGACGGAGTCGATCGCCGCTCTACGGCCAGCGTTCATCGCACTCGCCTACCGGCTCGGCCAGCCCGACTTCGACGCGGCCGCGCTTCGGCGGGCGCGACCGCGGGAGCTGACCCAGCGTGTGGCCACGTACCTGCACGCCACGACCGAAGTCGCCGGCGTCCGCTTTGCCTCTCGCCACGGCGACGAGGTCGAACTCTGGGCGGTCTTCGAGCACGCCGGTGACCCCAGCATCAGCCCTGACCTGTCCGATCTCCACCCCGTGGCACTGTCCCCCGATCACCCGGCAATCCTGACGGCATTCCGACTACACGGGCTGACCTGGGCCGACGGGAGTTAACCTCAGATTCCGCCCTGTGCGGGTCCTCGAGAGGGCTGTCGTGGTTCGTCGAACGGGGCCGCGTGCTCTCTGGGATCAGTTGCGAGCTTCTCCTGCAGTTGGCGCAGACGTGCCGCGGTGTCGTCGCTGGGGCGTTGTCCTGGGGAGGTTGGGCGTTGTGTCTGGCGCGCCAGCACGTCCTCGAGCAACGCGGCGGCGCGTGTTGGCTCGGGTCTGGCGGGGGTTTCGGCGTGGGGGGATGCGATGGCTGAGGCCTCATCGAGGGCCGTGGCCAGCCGCGGAGGGTCATGGGGTGCGCGTGTCGGCTGCCAAAGGATCTCCCGTGTGTCGGCGACGACACCGTGTGAGATCACCCAATCCTTGCCTGCAAGTTCGGTGTGGGTCCTGGCTGCGGCCGCGGTGATGCCTGCCGCGGCCGCAGCCAGGCTTACATGAGCGATTGGGGCAACTTCGGTCACCGGTGCGGACTTGAGGTACTGCACGATGCTCATGAGTTGCCCAGTGGCGCGCCGCGGCGTTGCTTCGGGACGGATGGTGTTCAGCTCGCGGATGCTGATGCCGCGGAGCTGCTCGCGCGTCTGCTCGACCCAACCTGGTGGGTTAGGGGTAGCTTCTCCGAGCTTCTCCAACACGGTCTCATGAGCCGAAGCAAAGAACGCCGCGGTGGTAGGCGAGGCGTCATCATCGCGGATGAACGTTACGAGTCGCCGCTGTGCTTCGAGCAGTGTGGCAGCTGAGGTGACGCGCACGGGACGGGTGGCAGGGGTCAGACCAGCCTCGTCGCCCCGCTCGCCGGGGAGGCTCGCGAGTCGTTGTACGTGCTGGGCGGCGAATCGAAGTGCTTTGCTCGTGCCGTAGGCGTATTCGCCCGCACCGTCAGCATCGATCAGCTGGGCGTGCTCGTCGGTGATGGCAACGATGCTGGCCAGAGCGGCAGCGTCAGCCAGCGTGCGCCACTTCTCTTCCGGGCTAGCTAACTCGCCATCGGTCCGCCATTGCTCCTGGCCCGCCAGACTGCGGCCCAGAACATGCCGCCACGAGGCTTCGGTCTCGCTGTGTGGCTCACCACGAAGCAGGTCGGTGGGCGGGTGCGGTAGGTCCGAGCGTGGATAGATACGCAGAAGGCCGGCGAAGGCCCGCGCGGGGTCCCGCTCGAGTTCGCGCACCGTCGGGGGTCGTTTGCGCTCGGCGAGCTGCTCAGGGTGGTAGACGCCGGCGCCAAGGGTCATGGCTTCGGCGAGGTCGATGGTCGCCTGACGGGCAGCTATCACCAGGTCCTTCACCCGGTCGTCGGTGAGATCGCCGATGAGGTCTGCACGCGCACATGTCGCCCAGTGGCGGGCGATGTCGGCGATGTCCTGCACTTGCCACGCGCGCACGGCTATTCGCCATCCTCGACCGCGCCGCTGAGCATATCCCCGGCGTCGACGAGTCGGAGCATCTCACGCGGTGTCGTCGCTGCGGCCAGCGCCTCATCGAGCGCAGCCTGAGCCTCGGTGAGTGTAGGTGCTTCGGGTAGCTCTGGGGGTGGCGGGTAGGGCGGTGTCACCTCGGAGATGAGGGCGTAGGCCATCATCGCGTACGAAGCCAGGCCTGGCCGGCCCTGGGTGGAGATGGCGTGCAGCACGCCGCGTAGATGTTCCATGGCGGCGCTCTGGGGCGAGGTAGGAATTTTCATGTCTGGATAGTCCGCGGCCACTTCACCCCTCCTCAACTTCCAGCGCGCATGCTGTGGATAGCGTTGCACACTACCGGGCACATGTGGATAGCGGGCATAGACCCGGTGCGCGCGCAGGTGAGCAGCATGAGGAGTGGCCGCGATGGTCATTTCTGCGCCAATCGCGGTGCACTGGGGGCCGGGATGGTGCCTGGATGTGCTTGCACGTCCGCCGCGATGTGTGCGGCGAGTGCCTCGGGGTTGCCACCGGTGGGCTGTTCCGCGGGCTCTCGATGAGCGCCGGCACAGTTTTTGAATCCCCAGGCCGATCCTGTCATTCGTGTGTGGATGCTGTTCATCTGCTCGTGCCAGATGGCGGCCTCGCGTGAGGGCCTGTCCGTCTCGTACGCGGCACGCCAGGCGACCATCAGTGCTGTCAGGTGCTCGACCACGGCCGGGTGACGGAACCAGCACGGGTGAATGGTCCAGTCCGGGTTGAGGCGGCCGTAGCGCTGGTTGTGCCATTCCACCCAGCGAGTGAGCTCCCCCCACAGGGCCTCGCGCTGTTCCCCAGTTGCGGTGCGCCATGACCACGGTGCCGGGGTGGTCTCAGACGCGGGTGGACCGGCAGCCCGCTCTACCAGTGTGGCCACGATCTCGGTCAGGTCATCGATCTGGCCCTGTAGACGGTCCAACTCGGCTTGGGTGGTAACGCGGCCGTTCTCACTCATGGGCTACTCCCTCCTCGTTGGCGACCACTGCGGGCACTGGGACTGCTGTTTCCCGTCGTCTGCGCAGCGCCTGGGCGCTGCGGCCGGTGAGTTCCTCCGCGATGTCCTCGCACGCTCTGACCCAGGCGGCATCGGGACGTTCCCACCACGGTGGGAGGTCCACCAGTCCGGCGCGTAGGTTGCGGTAGAAGAACAGTGCCTGCTGATCGGGAATCCCTCGAACCTCATCGGGCCGCATCCTCTCCTCCCAGCTGGCGGACGTGCTCACCGATGGCCCTGACCCGGCGCCGCTGCCGCTGGAGGTGGTGGTGCGCTGGACCTCATAGGTGCCCACGGCTCGGGACAGATCCTGCTGGAGGTCTTCCTCGGTGATGCCCGGCAGGTAGTACTGTGCCGTGGCGTTACCGCGAATCGCCTCGGCCTGCTCCCTGCCCCACCGATGCCGCAGCTGGGACCTGGACTGCACCACGACCACCGGGCAGATACCTCGCCCGCCGGCATCAGACATGAACTGGTCCAGGTGTGGCAGCGGAGCGATGTTGGTTACTTCGTCCAGGATGGGTGAGAACGGCGGCCACAGGCGCCCACCCGGCCTGGTCTGCGAGACCCTCTGCGCTGTGCGCATGATGTAGTCGGTGAGCATCGTCAGCAAGGGCGCGAGAGCTTCCTCGCCGGCCTCGGAGACGATGTAGAGGGTGTTGGCCCCGTCCAGGAAGCCCTCAACGTCGAAGTTCTGCCCCGGTGGGGGGCACAGCGCTTCGAGGACACGGGGAGAATCCAGAGGAGCGAGGATTCCCGACAGCGTCATGGCCAGCGAGTCGACAGTCTCGCCCGCGCGGCCCTGAGTGCGGGCGCGCAGCTTGTCCGCCCACCCGGCCTCGCCCACAGTGGGTGAGGACTGCAAGATTCGCTGCGGCTCACTGTCGGCGAAGTCGGCAGCCCAGCGCACTACATCCCGCATCGACCCACCGTCAGGCTTGATGGCTGCCGCGTGCAGGTAGTACCCGAGGACCTCGCCCGCCCGGGCCTGAAACCAGGCGCTGTTGCCCCCGCCTCCCCCGCTCGGTGTGCTCGCGCTTCCAAGGGCCTTGCCGCGGGCAATGGCCTCCTCGGGGTCTTCACACCCAGCGACCGGGTCGAAGTTCGCCTTGTCGGGCCACCCGGTCACGTCTCGAAGGTCGAAGGCGAGCACGTCCCCGGTGGCGTGCGGTCGCGGCGACCAGTGCCGAGCCTTGCGGGTCTGCCCGCGCCAGAACGCCCATCGGCTTCCTACTGGCTTCGGCGGGCAATGGCGCGATGAGCGGCACACGGCCGTGGTGAGCACGATATCGCCCTTGGTGGTGGTCACCAGCACCGGTCCGGGTGCATCCAGGACCCGCGGCACCACAATGCCCGACGACTTACCGCTCCGCTGCGGGGCAAGGGCGAGGACGGCGTCCTCGTGCTGCAAGTGCAACTCCACGCCGTCGACCCGGCCCAACGGCACCGTCAATAGCTCACTCTTCAGCTCTTCACCTTCGGTCGCGGTTGCCAGGATTCGCCGGGCTCGCTTTCGAGCAGCCTTGCCCCGCAGGGCCGGAAGATCGGCGATCTTCAGCGCCTGTCGGCGGTTCGACGCCGATCGGGCGCGCTCTCGTCGGCCACGAGTGGCCACGCGCGCGACGACCGCGAGGATGCCCAGGAGAAGGAGTGCCCACACCGTGTACACCGCAACGGGCGAGAGCGCAGTCTCATAGCCTGCTACGGGGTTCGTGGGGCTGGAGAACATGGCGGTGATCGTGTCCATCGGACCCGGCATCGGTCCACCCCCTAGCGCAGCGACCACGGCTACGGCCGCATGCAGACTGGCCAGCACGGTCAATGCGGCCCCGCCCACGATCAGCACCAGTTTCAGTCCCAGCTCGTTCACCGCTGCCCCTTTCTCACAGGTCCACACCGACCGTGGACATAAACTCTGTCGGCTCGGTGGCGCTCCCGTCGATCCACACCTCGAAGTGCAGGTGCGGCCCGGTGGACTGACCATTGGAACCCACCAACGCGATCGCTTGGCTCGCGCTCACGTCATCACCCGGGCTGACCAGCACCCCGGACTGATACATGTGCACATACAGGGTCCAGACGCTGTGCCCGTCGACCTCGCCGTGGTCCACCAGCACCTGGCAGGGGGATCGTCCCTGCCAGAAGTCACAGCTCGTGTGGGTGACCACGCCGTCCGCGACCGCGAGGATGGAGGTCCCCGCTGTCGCCGGCAGATCTACCCCCGCGTGCAGGCTTAGCACACCGGTCACCGGGTTGACGCGCTCTCCGAAGGAAGAGGTCACATGTGACCCGGGCAGTGGGTGCGTCCACTCCCCCGCGGTTACCCCAGCACCACCGATAGTGCAGTCCACCTCCCCGACGTCGACGTCCGCCAGGCCAGCCACGATCCGCGCCGCCCCGGACCAGTACTCGCTGTAGTGGTCAGGGTCGAGGTTTCCCTGAACCGAGTTCGCTGCCAGCGTGGGTGTCATGGACTCCCAGCCCGCGATATCCAGCAACCCCGGAGAACCATCGCGCCCACCCTGGTAGAACAGCGTGGCCGCGGTGTAGGGGTCCATGCGCTCCTGCTGGCTGCCCCACCACTCCTGCTGCTGGAACAAGCCCAGCGAGGACGTCGGACTACCGTCAGGGTTGCGCACCCCGCTGGTCTCCCAGTCGCCGTAGTCGATGTTCACCAGTGTGGACTCACCCAGGGCGGTCATCACCGCGATGGTCTGCGCACCTCGGGATGCCCCAAGGTCCGCGCCGGCAGCCATGATCGCCGCGGCGTTGTCCAGTTGATCCTGACTGAAGTCCTCCAGCAACTGCGGCGGCAGCTGCTCCTCGGAGACGCTCAGTCCCTGGCCTTGAGTGCAAGCTCGCATCGGTGAGGCAGCCGCCGGGCCCTCGTGCCCGCCGCTGACCATCAGCAGGACCACCATCCCGCCGAAGGCGAAGGCCACCAGCAACGCCACACCCCCTACACCCACTACCGCCCTCATGGCAGCAGCTCCGCACCCTCAACGACCCAGCTTTCCCCCACTTCGGACCGGGACAGCGTCACCGCGAACACGCCGGCGGCCGTGGGCACCTCTACCCCCGCGAGGAACGCCGAACTGCTATCAACCAGCACTGCCTCGCCTGTGACCTCAGCGTTCGGGACATTACGTGGGTTGACGGTCGTGTACTTCTCCTGGGCATCCTCCGAGAGGAAACCGCGAATCCCGACATACCAGTCGTCCCGGGGAAGATCGGTGCGCAGAAACGCCCGGACAAAGGCCAACGCCTGGGCCTCAGCTCGGTCCTGTGTCGCAGGGTCCCAGGTCGGCAGCGGAGCGCCCGAGTCAGTAGGGTCCGGGTGGGCCGGCGGCTGGGGTGACGGGTCGGCCTCGGTCCTCTCCTCAGGCACAGCGTGGTTCGTCGCTGAGGGCGAGGAGGGAGCGGGTTCCTCCTCGCCTTCCACCTCCGCCGTTGCTGTGGCAGTTGGAGTGGGAGATTGCGGTGCGGTATTCGTGCAACCGGCCGCGACCGCTATAACGACCGCGACCGCACCGGTCACCCGCACCAGCGTCCCTCGCTCGCCCCATCGGACGCTCATGAGACCAGTGCAGAGTCGGTGTTGGTCAATCGGGCTTCCTCAGGGGTCAACACCCCTTCCACCTGAACCTCGCGCGCAGCGCCGATCTTCAGCAACGACGTACCGGTGGGTAATTCCATGATCGTGCGGCGCGCATCTGGTGCCAGGTCGAACATCTCCCCGCAGCGCGAGGCGTCGGCAGGTCTGGTCTGCCGGAAGATGTGAACGGTCTGAGCTTCCTGGATCAGCGCGAGTGCCGGCGAGTCGGCCGGGATATCGGCGATCTTGTGGAACACGAACACCAGACACATCCCCAGGCCACGGTGCAGCTTGGTATCGGCCCGGAGCATCTCCCCTACCGGTCCGGAGCTGAACTGCCAGCCTTCCTCGGCGATCACATGGGTCTTCATCCGGTTTCCATCTCGGCGCTGGGTGCGAATCCGCCCCGTCAGCCACATGTTCGCTACTGCCATCACCGCGGGAATGATCGGACCATCGGCAGGAAGCTGTGAGATATCGAAGGAGGTCAGACGACTGTTCAGCTGGAATGCCGAGCTGGTGTCTCCGTCGAACACTCCGCCGTATTCGGCCAGGAAGTCGTTGATCAAGTAGCGCATCAACAGACCCGCCTGGTGCAGCCGTTCCCTCGCGGCCCTGGAGTGGTCGGCGTAGTCTCCGGCACTGGTCAGGCCCAGCCGCTCCCCCAGGTCGGCCAGGGTGGGGATCCGGTGGTCCACCTCCTGTCGGGTCAAGGCATAGGCCGCACGTAGCGCCTCCCGTTCCACCTCGTTGAGCGCTGAGCCACGGGCCAGTTCGCACACCGTCCGCAGCAACCGCAACTGTCCGCTGTCTCCACGGACCAACCCGACTGATGGGTCGAGCAGGTTCAGCCGCGCCGTGTCAGCTCCCGGCTCCACGCTGAACTTCAGCGGTTCGTTGCCATAGAACCGGGTCAGTTCGGAATACTCACCCTCGCCGCTCTCGTCCTTGCGGTCATAGACGACCACCTGCCGATCCCCTAGCGCCAGCGCCCGCAGCGCGTAGTTGCACTTCGTACACGTGGACTTACCCGCCCCCACATCCCCGATCACCGCGACGTTGGTGGACGAGACCACGTGGGGGTAGGCCGTGATCGGGTCATGCGCCACGATCGCGCGGGAAAGCACATCACGTCCTTGGGGGATGCCCTGCGCGCCCGTGGGCTCACCGATGATCGCCGGGTTGAGAATCTCTGCCTGCCGGGTCGTCGTCGAGGCTCCCACCGGCTGAGGAGCGTAGTAGCCCCGTCGGGCCAGCCACCGCCGAGGCCGAGCCGGCATTCCCCGCCCCTCGAACCGTTTGAGGACCTGACCGGCCTCGTCGAAGAACTCACCTCCCACGATCCCCGTTGGCGGGCTGACCGGCTGTTCCGCCCGGACCACACTGCGCCGCTGGCGGGTACGACGCCCACTGGCGCTCTTCCTCTCGTGGACCTCCTCACCTGAACGCACGTCCTGGCTCATGTCAGCGACTCCTTGGCAGACTTACCCGTCAGTATTCCGGCGAGACGCTCCGAGGCATCCAGCCCGCTCGGCCGGATACCCCGTGCAAGGGGCCAGGTACACCCCATCGCAGCAGCTTGGTAGGTATCGAGCCACTCGACCCTGGCCCCCAACGCCGTAGCGAACCGGTCACGCACCACACGTACTGCACGGCGCAGCTCCTCCCGAGAGCGGGCCGAGAGCGTCACGTATCCCACCCATTCAGCGCCATGGTGCGGCTGTCCTGGCCGCAGGTCCGCCCGTCGCCGCTGCGCCGCTGTTAACGTCACCGCGTCCTCGTCATCCACCAGACGACCCTTCTCTCGAGCCGCGCTGATGTTCGCCGAGTCCTGCGTCACAGCCCTACGCGCCCGCACACGCGCCATCTCCGCCGGGCGCGTCAGGATCTGGAAGGAGATGGTCCGGATGATCTGATCAGGCATGCCTGTCAGGACCGGCAACAACCACAGCGAGGTACGTTCCTCACTCGAAAGCCCCTCCGAGGTGATTATCCCTGTGGTGTGCCACCACTCTCCCGGCTCCCGCGTCAACGGGTCACTGCCTGTGACGACATATGCCCCGTACTCCTCGCGGGCCGGCTCCCCAATCTGTAGCAAGTCCACGTCGGTGACCTGGTCGATCGGCCGTCCCGGGTCTTGCATGTGCCGTATCACCGCGACGGTCTGTCGGGCAGACAGTGGTCGCGCACCACCGAAGGCTGGTCCCAGCACACCTTGCATGGTCTCGATCTCCGTGGCCATGAACTCCCGCCAGCCACGCTGGCGCAGACCATACCGTGCCGCTTCCGCCTTGAACGTAGACGTCAACGGCCACCGAATCACCACGAAGTGCCGCTGAATCAACGCACCCTTGGACAGCATCCGCAACGCAGAGTCGTAGGAGCGCAGCACCACCTCCGGAGCGGAGGTGTCCATCCGATCAAGGATCCAAGACTCGTGCAGAGCCGAATCGGGCGGCAGTACTCTGGTCAGGATCTGCGCCACCTGCGGTGCCCGCAGCTCCGGCGCGAACGACTCCAGGAACTGTGACACCGCCGCGGCGGCTGTCTCTACCGACTCATCCGACTCCACTCCGCGGTGCTGCCCGCCCACAGCCCAGCACACCGACAGGTATGGCTCCTCCCCCAGCGGGGTATGCCAGGCGATGCCTGGTTGCCCGGCCTCTGCCTGCAGCCAGCCCAGTCCCTCGCACCCATCGGGCCACTCCCGGACAGCGGCGGCCTCCGTGCGGCTACGCCAGCCTCGACCCACCAGCTCGTCCCAGAGAGCTTCATCGAAGGGAATGAACCGGGTCAGACCCGAACGCACCTTCGAGCGCCACCGCCACCAGCGCACCACTCGCTCGACGAGCGTGCCTCGTGGCGTCGATGCCGTCAGCAACAGCCCGGCGACCACCAGGCCAGCGGCAACCCACAGGCCCACAGTCTCCCCCAGCGCGGCAATGACCAGCGCCACCGGGACAATGACCATCATCGTCCGTGACCGCACCGTAGAGCGGCCGAACAAACCACGGTGAGCGGCATCCCCACCAATACTGGACGTGCGCATCAGTTGCCCTCCTCACGCCCCATGTCCTGCGAAGCGGTCTCGCCGACCCTCTCCGATGTGTCTACGGTCGTGTCCCACGCCTTCTTCACACCGGCCGCGGCCATTCCCAACCCAGCGCCCACAGCGGCTCCAATGGGCCCGAAAGTGCCACCCGTGGCAGCGCCCTCAGCAACCGCAGCGGTCCCGGTCGCCCCTGCACCACCGGCACCAGCCCCCGCACCACCGGCACCAGCCCCCGCACCACCGGCACCACTGGCGCCGGTAGACGCGCCTCGTGCCGCATCAACGGTTCCGGCACCGTCACCCCCAGAAGCCGGGGTCGAGGGCTGTCCGCCGTCGCTGGCACCAGCGCTGCTGAAGCCAGACCTGTGATCCTTCGCCTGCTGCTCCAGTGCTCCTGGCTGCTCCCCGGGCTCGCCAGTCTGACTCTGCACGCCCGAAGAAGCTGGATCACTGCCCTCGCCGCCACTCGGCGCACTTTCCGTAGTACTGGCCTGCTGCTGCTGGGCGTGATCGCTTAGTGACTTGCTCTGTCCACTACCAGAGCTGCCCGCTCCGGCGGGCAGCGAGGGTCCAGCCTGCCCAGCCGTTGACGGCAGCACCTTCGCCAACTTGAACAGCATCATCGGGGAGATCCCGGCGAGGATCATGGCAAAACCTGCCGCAAGGGCCTGTGCGACAGAGTTCATTCCGGGATCAGCCAGGAATGCGAATCCGGCATCACCAACCCAGTGGAAGGCAATCCCCAGCAACAGGAACACGAGTGCATGAGATGCGAGGATGCATAGCCACACCATCACCGCTGAGTCCGCCAGGCTGCGACGCTTCGGGTCCATCCGCCACACCTGTGTCAACGGAAAGAGCACTCCGACGAAGTACAGCGTCACCAGCGCGATCAGATGCGCAAGTACGACTAGCACCAGACCGATGATCAAGAACAGCAGGACCGCGACCGCAAGCAGCCAGCCGCCGGCCTCTGGCAGGAACCTCTCGGTGTCGGCGAACTCCTGCAGGCGTGCCACAACCCCCTCAACACTGTCCTGGACAGCCCATCCCAGCAGTGCATCAGAGGCAGCGCCAACCACCTGCGCCACCATGTACCCAACCAGTGGGCCAAGACTTGAGCCAAGGAAGAACCACACACCCTGATACGTCAGCGCGTCCACCACGTCCGCAGAAGCAACCGACCCAGACGCCAAACGAACCAGGTTCAAAATCGACAGCACCGCCATCACGAAGAACGCCAGTCCGAACGTGACCGCATACGCCGACAAAAACCACTCCGCCGACAAGTCCGGCTTCGTCGCCTGCACCAACGACGGCATCACCGACCCCGCCAACCACGACGTGAACGTCTCTAACTGCTCCAGCAACCATCCCGGCGGATCACTGAAAAAGTCAGCTGCGCGGGCAGCTGTCGTGGCCGGATCGACCACTGGTCCCAGCGTTGACGCGACGAACTCGCCAACCGCTTCTCCCTCATCAGGGCCGACTGTGCCCGTTCCGGGGAGCCAGTCCAGCAGATCCTGCAGCCATGACGACGAGTCCCCCGAGGCCATTAGCCGCACCCTCCTATAAACGGCTCCCCAATCTCCTCCATCTCACCGGCGGTCCGCACCTGGGTCTCGAAGCTTGACCACGTCCACACGCCTTCTCCTCGCCACAGGGAGACGGTCACCAGGATGCGCTGATCCGCAGCAGCGACACCATCAGTAAGCGGCACGAGAGACAGACTCACCACCAGCTCGTCGGCGGACATCGCCTCGATGTACCACCGAGCTCCGCTCGTGGAGGCCCACGTGGCCGACTCGGCGCCTTCTCCAGAGGCTGATCCCTCCACGGCCTCCTGGACGCTCGAGTCGGCGTTCGGTGCGGCGATCATGGCGAGCTGATCGACCGTAGCTGAGGACGGCGGCTCCTGAACGAGCCACCGCATGAGTGAGGCGGCGAATGCCACGCCGTCCTCGTCTGAAGCGACGTCGGCTTGCTCTTGGGCAGCGAGCACCATCTCCGGCGTCCGCTCGGGCCCTCCGAGACAGCCATCGACCTGCCCGTCCGCTGCGGTGGTGTCGGTAGGGCTCGTTGGTGGCGTGGTGTTGTCGGGTGAATCACCGCCTTGATCGCGGCCGAGCCACCATCCACCAAGGAGCGCAGCGACCACGAGGACCACCACACCCGCGGTCACCAGCGGCCATTTGGGTCGCCTCGGGAACGGCGTCGAGGGGCTCATCACACCCCCGTCAAGACGAAGATGCCCGTGTAGATGACTCCAAGGAGCAGTAGCCCGATCACGGCGGCACCCGTGCGAAGCGCTGAGGTCTTCGACTGCTGATATTGGGCAGGATTGTCATCCTTGGAATAGCTCATTTGCACTAGTGCTCTGATGGAGAGAAATGCCGTCACGACTACGGCGGCACCCCAGACCCCGGCGAGCAGGCGTTGCCACGTTTCGGTGAACGCTCCTCCCCACAACCCGAAGTCTGGCGAGACGCCATCGAAGGGATTCCCGCTGGCCAAGATTTCCATCATGATCGGCTCGATCACTGCCGTACTCCTGTCTGTGAAACGCGCTGACTGAATGCGTGCGAGATCGCCGCCGCGACCCGCACGAGGGCTCTCTGGGTGCCTTCTTGCAGCGCATCCCAGCGCAGCACACCGTCCTCAGCAATGTGCGGGTCGAAGGGCACGTTGATGATGGTGCCGGTGGTGTCGGTGAACCACTCCCGCCACGAGGCCACCTGTTCTGGTGATGCCTTCAACGACTGGCCCTTGTCCGAGACCACGGTCACGGCCGAGGCCACCAAGTCCTCCCGGCCGGCCTCGCGCAGTTGATCCACCAGCCGCCCGGCGGTCACAACCGAGTCACGAGTCCACTGGATCGGGATCACCAACACATCAGAGGCTGCCAGGGCGGCCACGAAGTTCGCCGCCTTCGGGTTGTTCCCGGTGTCGATCATGATGATGTTGTAGAACCGACCGAGCAGCTCGTGAATGCGCTCGAACTGCTCCCGGTCGACCATCGCCATCCGGGTCGGGTCCTCATCTGAGATCAGCGCATCGAAATGGCCGGCGGCCTGATGGTGGGTGTACTGGCCAAGATCACCACGCCGCGCGCGGACGTGCTCGAACCGGGCCAGGTCGGCCACCAGGTCCACTACCGTCGCCCGGTATGGCCCGACCTCCGTGCGGATGCCCATCGTGCCCAGAGTCTCGTTGTTGTCCCAGGCGCACACTCCCCCGCCACGCAGCTCCCCAAAAGCGGCAGCCAGAAGCAGCGATAGCGGGGTCTTGCCCCGACCACCCTTGGGGTTCGCCACCATGGCCGTCAGCAGCCGCGGAAAGTTGGCGTTGACGGCTGCTCGGTCAGCATGCCACTCCACCACCCGTGGATCGGGCGAAGGTGAAGCTAATCCGAAGGTGATCGTCCGCACCGCCCGCCGCCACCCCGTCAGTGGCAGCTGCGATGCTGCAGGATCGGGCTCCATCAGCTCGGCCGCACGGCGCGCCCGGCGAGTCGCAGGTTCCTCGCCGCTGGTGACCGTCTCCTGGTGTGGGGCACGTTGCATCGACTGCGGTGGCGCGTTAACCGGATCAGGCTGCGAGCCTGACGGCCTCGCCTCAGACTCGTCAGGCGGCTGGGATGCAGCCCCGGGGACGGGCGAAAGCGGCGGGCCTGGCGCAGCCTCCTGGAAGGACTGCACGCGCTGAGCGCCGCCAAAGAGCGGGGGACGCGGATCACTGGTCACCGTTAGAACTCCATTCCGAACTCAGGGTGAAAGGGTTCCGTCAGGACCGGCTCGCCGAGGCTGTGGCAAACCCGTAACGACGGTCCACACTCATCGACTTCCAGCTCCACGAACTGCCGACCCTCCCCCGCCGATGTCTCGTACTCGCGCTGACGCAGGCGACCACGAGTCAAGGCTCGCACTCCCTTGGACAGCGACTCTCCAGCATTCTCTGCCAGATCGCGCCACGTCACGTAGCAAATGAACAGGGTCTCACTATCTGCCCGTCGCCCGGTGCAGGAGTCGAGTACGCGCCGCGTGGTATCGAGGGTCAAGCGAGGGGCTGCGGCGCCGCTTGGCGTGAACCGTAGATCAGGATCAGCGGTCAGGCTGCTCGTCGCTGTCACTCCCGTGTCACACATCGACCTCTGCCCATCTACTCAGACGTACAACTCTTGACTGGCGACATCTGCGGGCGAGGGAAGTCCGTTCGCATCAGACGGGCCGATCTCGCGCAGCCGCCGAGCCATCGCGCGGCACTGTTGGCGACCGTCGCGGGCGAGGCCGCCGGTGGTGGCTGCGTTGGCTCGCACCCACTGTGCACTGCGCCTTATCTGGTCTGGGCGGAAACCGGACCAGTGCTGGCGAGCGTCGATCACCACGACCGGTGCCTGGGCATATCCCAGCTCCTCGGTGATGTACTCCAACTGGTCGGCATTCGCTGGCTCGGTGATGTCAACTCTGGAGTAGTGAACCCCCTCCACGAGGCCCTCCCTGGCGAGTACCTTGTAGGTCATATCGCACTGGATGCACCCGAAGGGCTTGCTGTATACCGTCATCGGCGGCTGCACCGACCCCGGCTCGTTCGTTGCCATGGGACTCGTCCTCCCTCAACACCCACTGAAAAGTACAGTATGCGAGTTTTGAGGCCTTGTCTAGAGCACATGACGCATGCTTTACTCGGTATGTGTACTCAGTCGAGGGCGCCGAGCGCGAGGTAGGCCAGGCATCATGGAGCCCATGCCGAGTTATGCGCTGCCGCCGCACATGCGAGAGGACGTGTCCATGGCGGTGGAGATCTTCGGCAACAAAGCCCGGGTTGCGATCCTGGGACACCTGGCCACCCTCGCCCCAGGAGAGAAGCAGACTCGCGGGCAGATCGTGGAAGCCACCTCGCTCGAGCCTGTTCTGGTGGGCCGGCACCTTCTGGCCCTCGAGGAGCTCGGCCTGGTCGAAGTCGACCAGCCGCCTGGCGATCGCCGCGGTACCCGACCACAGTACCGGCTCAACCGCGACAAGACCGAAGAGGTCTACACGACTCTCGGCGCACATCTGGGGTTTCTCATTCCGCGCACTGCCCTGGACGTGGAGGTCATCGACGAGCACCTGGACAGGCTCCGCGCCCTCCTGCACCGCGACTGAACTCACGCGCCGTTCGTTCTACAAGACTGCAGACCAGGGCCGACACGCCGTGAGGGCGTCCCGCACCGGCGATATCTATATCTCTAGTCTCTTCTGTATGGCAGCGAAGATTCGGCGGGCGCGTGGTTCCGCGACTGACGTCGTCGGTCTGTTCGTCAAGGTCCAGCCCGAAGTCAAGGACAGCTTCGAGAGCCTCGCGGCCGCAACCGGTGCGTCCAAGTGGGCGCTCATCGAGGCCATGATTGCCCACGCCGAGAGCGATCTGGCAGCAGGTCGAGGCGACTGGCTGCCTATCGCCGACTCCGAGCAGGAGGCGCTGCTTAGCGCCCAGGAGGTGAAGCAGCTCAAGAGCGCATAACGACATAAAGCGAGGGCCGGCCCCGCAGGGCCGGCCCTAAGAGTCCGAAGGCTCTCACCCTCTTTGTTTGGCGACTGGAGGTGAGAGCCCCAGATCGACGCACCCTCGGTGCGTCTTACCGCTGGGAGCCACCATAGCAACCGCAGCCTCACGACGGCTACCACAACACCCATCCCCCACGTCGCGTGTCGTGCGTCGGCGACGGCCTCGGCGTGGACACGAACGCACCCCCCTAGCGATCGCTAGTGCGGTCCCTAGCGGGTCAATTCCAGTTCGGCGCGCATCGGAATGGGTTCGTATGGTTGATGAGCGAGCCGAGGCCGAGGACCTCCGCCGAGACAAGCGGGCCAACCTGCATGCCCTAGCGCTGGCTCTCCTAGAGCGCACCGACGCTAAGAAGACCACGGCACCCTCGTGGAAGTTCCTCCAGGAGCGCACCGGTCGTGCTCGGTCGTCCATAGCGGCTTACCTAGCCGACCTCCAACGATGGGGACTGCTCGGTGTGGTCGCCTCAGGTAGGCGCGGTATCTACGCACCCGGAGGTAGGTACTCGCGGCGTATGCCACCTGCTGGACACACACCCGCTCCAGCTCAGTCCGACCCCGCCAATGAGGTCGCCGTCTACGTGCTGTGCGAGATTCCACCACTACGGGCAGTTCCCACGCAGGAGGAGCAGACGGCGGCTGTGGATAGAACTTGGACCCCTCCCCTGCAAAGGGTTGATATATCCCCCCACACGCACACGCGCGAAGACTTGAGCACCCAATCGGAGCCGCTACGCGGCCCAGATTCAAATGCCGCTACGCGGCAACCCCACCGAGCTGCTTGGCGGCAGCTTCCAGCGTGGTCAGCCGCCATAACGCCAAGCAGCAAGGACGACATGCTGCGGGCGGCTGCCGAGCTGCAACGTCGCCTTCCCATACTGCGCACGATCAGCACCGAGCACGTCAGATCCCTCTGTCGGGAGTTCTTCCTCGCTGGCTGGACAGTTATCGACATTCACCGCGCGATCGACTGGCGACCGGACGGCACTGCCTGGCCTCACAGCGGCGCCCGAGACGTTCGTGATGTGCCGGGCTGGCTCAAGAAGACGCGCCTGGCCGCCTGGCGAGTCAACGGCACCGCAGACGGAGCCGTCACTCGCTCCCCCAGCCAACGCTCCACCGCCGAAGCGACCGCAGCCAAAGCACGAGCACGCGCACGTATGGCTGAATATGCTCGGCATCGGCAGGCCACAGCTGGCTGGCCCCGTAGCGCGGCAGCCAGAGCCGCCTTGGCTGCCGCTCGGGCGGCAGCCAGTAGCCAAGTCCGCGCCCGCACACGCGCCCACCCCGAAATCTAAAAAAGCCGGCGCACTCTATGTTTGGGAGGTGACTGGTGAAGGCCGGCATCGTGGCCGGGAGCCGATGCGCGCGAGAGCGGAGAGCCTCCCCCTGAAGGCGATAGGCACTGCACGCGATCCGATCCCGGTCAGTGCCTGGGTCAGCCGACCTCAGCAAGGAGTGGTTCAGTTGGAAGCCATCGCGTGGATTCCTTCCGCCGTGCGTGTCCAGCTAGTGCACGAACACGGTCCCACCGAGCAAGTCTGGGTGTGGGCTAACGCCATCGTGCGCCGCACCCCTACGACTAGGGCTTGACCACCAGCCGGTACCCCCCCCTGACACTACTCCCCAAGGCATACCAACTCGTTGCGGCGGCCCGAGCTGCTGTCTGCTGTCGTAGGTCGGCACGGAGATCCCTGCCACCGCACTGGTGCTGGCATACGGGTCACGCTTCCACTTGCCCTGCCACGGGCTTGCCTCGAAGGGCGTGGCGTAAAGAAAGAAAGAAAGCGAGCATGCGGGCAATCCCGCTTGCTCGTATGCATGCAAGCTGGGTAGTATGCAAGATATGGAGAAAGTCATGGTCTACAGCGAAGCGGGCGGCGTGACGAAGACAACCGCTGCGGTTTCCCTCGCCGCCGTGTGCGCCAGCCAAGGCATGCGCACGATCCTGGTTGACCTGGACCCACGAGCGGCCAGCACGAAGTGGCTCGACGTCGAGCCTGCCGGCGAGGGGCTCCATGTCGGCGCGATCCTCGCCGAGGCCGAGCCAACCGGCTGGGTGGCGGACCTCGCTGTCCAGAGCGAATGGTTCGACACGCTCAGTGTTGTCCCCAGCGGCCGCAGTGTTTCCAACCGTGAGGCCGATCGTGCCGACTTCGCAGAGTTGCGCCTGAGCACTGCCTTTGAAGGAGTCGCGGCTGATGTGGTGGTCATCGACTGCCCCAACCGCCAGGGCGGTCCACTGACTTTGAATGCGCTGCACGCGGCCGACCGTGTGGTCTACGCGGCACAGGCCAACGGCGATGGCGTAGACGGAGTGGTCGGCGCACGTCATACCGTCGAGCACTTCCAACGGAACCGCGCAAAGCTGGGAGCACCCGCCAGCCTCGATGAGGCTGGCATCGTCTGCACACGCGAGGGGACGGGCTTCATGAGTCGCCCCGAGGTTGAGGCCGTCGACCAGCTTCGCGAGACTGGGCTGCTGCTCATGCCCATCGTGCCCCTCCTGGCCATCGTTCCCGAGGTCCGGTTTGCCGGACAGTGGTATGGCCGCTACCGCAAAGGCCAGGCCGTCCTGGAGGCTTACACACAGATCGCTAAGGAGGTCTTCGCATGACTGAAGAGCGTCCCGCCTCGCTCAGGCGCCGACCACGCCCAGCGGCCGACGAACGTGTGGACCCCATCGACCCCCGACCAACGGTCACTGAGCCCACACCCCAGACCTCAGCCGTGCCGGATCAGAAGGCACCGGCCTCGGTGTACGCACCCGCACCCGACGTGCCGCCGGCACGCGCGTTGGCTGCCACGCCGTCGGTGCGCGCAGCCACCGTGCAGCTCAGTGTCAGGGTCGCGCCCGACGTCGTGCAGCTCCTCGATGGCGCGGTCGCCGCCGCGCGCGCACGCGGCGAGCGACTTACGCAACGCGCGGCCATCGAGCAAGCCATCAGGCAAACCTGGGCATGAGTGCACATGCCAGATCTGACGCCGCAGTTTCCCGACCTAATGGATGCGCGAAGGACGAGGAGATAACGATGCGGAGCTGTCGATACCATCAGTTGCGTTCGCGAGTGTTGCTAGCCTGGCGCTGTCTGGGGACAGGAGGGGCGCCATGGCGCGACGGCGCGAGATCGATGGGCAGCAGGCTTTTGACCTCTGGGCCCTCAGCGAGGCGGAAGCCGACGTCCGGGTCGAGGAGGCCCGATGGAAACCGCCTACGGCCGCGGAGACCGCTCTTGCTGAGCAAGGCGCCCTATTTGATGCTGGGAGGCCCGATGAACAGATACGGGATGATGGCGCGCGACCACTGGATGAGGCACGCGCCGATCCGGTACGCGGCTCTGGAGGACCCGCAGGCATACTTCACCCAGGTGGGGGAGTCGATAGCGGCTCAGGTAGAGCAAGCAGCGACCCAGCTGGAAAAGGATCTACCCGCGAACCTGCCCTACATGGAGAGAGTGGGTCAGCTCAGGACCATTCGGCGCCAAGCCGAGGAGGTGGCCCTGGCCGATCAGGTGTACTCGGTCCAGACCGAGCCGACCCTGATCGAGGAGCTGGAGGAGCTGCTGGCGCAGTTGCCCAGTCCGGCAGACATCCCGAGGCTGATCGAGCAGATCATCGATCAGGCAAGGGACCTCGCCGAAGTAGAGGACTGGCCGGAGCCAGTTCTGAGCCAGGAACAGCAGGATCGGCTGACCTACCTGCAGAACCTACGCCCCCTGATCGAGGCAGTGGACCCACAGGCGATGAGCGAGGCCGAGATCCGCGACCGCATTCTGCAGCTGCAGAACCTACGGCCGGCGCAGTAGTCGAAGCCACTTTCCGGCCGGAGACCCAGGACGACCTGGCGCCGGCCGGCCCCCGAGCGCGGTTCCGGGCCAACATCACCGCGATCGAGTTCGCCAATCGCCTCGAACGTGATCAGCGGCCGCCCACGGCGGCAGAGCAACAGGTGCTCGCGCGGTGGTCCAGCTGGGGAGCCATCCCGCAGGTCTTCGACGAGAACAACAAGGAGTGGGAAGCCGAGCGCGAGCAACTGCGCAGCCTGCTCAATGCCGGCCAGTGGGCGGCCGCACGACGAACGACCCTCAATGCCCACTACACCGACCCGGCCTATGTGCGCGAAATCTGGACTGCTGTATCCGACCTGGGACTGTCCGAGGGCGAAGTGATCGAACCCGGCGCCGGATCAGGGACCTTCATCGGCATGGCTCCGGTCGCGATGAACATGACCGGCATCGAGCTCGATCCCATCTCGGCCTCCATCGCTCGCGCTCTGTACCCCAAGGCTGCGGTACGTACCGAATCGTTCGCCGACACTCGACTTCCCCGTGGTGGGGCAGATGCCACCGTCGGCAACGTGCCCTTCGGTGACATCGTGCTGCACGACCCTGAGTTCAACCCCGGCCGGCACAGCATCCACAACCACTTCATCATCAAGTCGCTAGCGTTGACGCGCCCTGGCGGGGTAGTAGCCGTCCTGACTTCTCGCTACACGATGGACGCCGCCAGCTCGGCGGCGCGTCGAGAGATGAATGCCATGGGTGACCTGATCGGTGCGGTGCGGCTGCCCACCGGCGCACACCAGCGCGCGGCAGGTACCGAGGCGGTCACCGACCTCGTGATCCTGCGCCGGCGCATGCCCGGGGAACCCAAGCGCGACACGTCCTGGGAGACGGTCACCCCGATCCATGTCGATGACCAGAACATCAAGATCAACTCCTACTTCCAGATGAACCCCGAGCATGTCCTGGGGGAGTTCCATCTCAGGCATGGCATGTACGGCCAGGACACCCTGCAGGTACAACTAGCCGACCAAGACCGACCCACGCACGAACTGCTGGCAGAGCGCCTGGCCAGCATCGTCGCAGAGGCACACCGGCAGGGCCTGACCGTGACCGAGCGTGCACCTCAGCTGCAAGCAACGCCCACCACCGCCGTCCTGGCGCCCGAAGGCCAGCGATGGGACGGCACCATCCTCCTCGGCGAGCGTCCGGGCCAATTCCATGTCGTCAAGAACGCAATGCTTGAGCCGTTGGAGGTGCCGCAGGCCCGACAGCGAGAGCTGCGGGCCTTGATCGGACTACGCGACCAGGCGTGCAAGCTGCTGGAGGCCGAAGCAGCCGAGCCCGAGGACACACCAAACCTGAACGAGCAGCGCGCGCGGCTACGCGCCGCCTATGACCGCTACGCCGCCGAGTACGGCCCACTCAACCGATATGAACTACGACGGACCGGCCGGTTCGAGAAGATCCTTGATGAGTTCACCGGTGAGACCGTGCGCGACCAGAACGGGAAGCCGGTGCTCGGCGAGGAGATCATGGCCCGCCACCGACCACCGGTGATGCATCTGTTCAAGACTGACCCGCACCAGGCTCTGGTGATGGCGCTGGAGAACTTCGACGACGCCGACCAAAGCGCAGGCCCGGCCGCACTCCTCACCCAGCGCGCCCTCGCGCCGCGGAAGGAGGTGCAGGGGGCCGAGACCCCCGCTGAGGCTGTCGCGGTCAGCCTGAACGAGACCGGCCGACTTGACCTGGAGCGTATCGCCGACCTGCTGGGCACCGATCAGCCCACCGCCCGCACAACCCTAGGCACCCTGGCCTATGACGACCCCGCTACTGGCGAGCTCGTCCATGCCCCGGAGTACCTCGCCGGTGATATCTACACCAAGCTTGACCAGGCCCGCGCCGCCGCAGCCGAGGATCCGCACTACCGGATCAACGTTGAGGCCCTCGAGGAGGTGCTGCCCGAGCCCCTGGGGCCGGCAGAGATCCGTGCCAGCTTGGGTGCGGTGTGGATCTCCCCGGAGGTACACCAGCAGTTCCTGACCGAGTTACTCGATGATCCCAACGTTCAGGTGGAGAACCCACTGCCGGGACAGTGGACGGTCCGCGGCGGCAACCACGGACTAGCGGCGATCGAGGAGTGGGGTACCGAGCGCAAGAACGCCGGCCGGATCGTTGAGCAACTGATGAATCAGTCACCGGTGCTGGTTCATGACCGCATCGAGAACGAGGACGGTAAGGAGCGCTCGGTCCTCAACCCGGTGGAGACTAGAGCGGCCCAGGTAAAGGCGCAGCAGCTGCAGGACAAGTTCAGCGAGTGGGTATGGGACGACCCCGAGCGGGCCAGCGCCCTGGCCGCGCACTACAACCGCCGGTTTAACTCCATCCGGCTGCGCGACTATGAGCAGGCCGGCCACTACCTCACCTTCCCAGGACTGTCCGAGGAGTTCTCGCTACGTCCGCACCAGCGCGCGGCCGTAGCCCGCATGATCGCCGAGCCCGCCACCGGCCTGTTCCATCAGGTCGGGGCAGGCAAGACCCTGGAGATGGTTGTTGGTGCCCACGAGATGCGCCGGATGGGCCTCGTACGCAAACCCGCCGCGATTGTGCCCAACCACATGCTCGAGCAGTTCACCCGGGAATGGCTGCAGGCCTATCCGCGGGCGCGGATCCTGGCTGCATCCAGCCGTGACCTCACCGGCGAACGCCGCCGGCTATTCGTCGCCCGCGCCGCCACCAACGATTGGGACGCGATCGTGCTCACCCACGGGGCGTTCAAGCGAATCGGGACCTCACCACAGACCGCCGCCGAGTACATCGACCGTGAACTGGCCCGCCTACGCGAAAGCCTCGAACAGGCCCGGGAGCACGGCGCCGATCTGAGCGTGAAGCGCATCGAGAAGCTGATCCTGCGCAAGGAAGAGGAGTACAAGAAGAAGCTAGACGCTCCTCGCGACATGGGCATCACGTTCGAGGACACTGGGATCGACTATTTGCTGGTCGATGAGGCACACGAGTTCAAGAACCTGATGACCGAGTCCAGCATCCCCGATGCCAACATCGCCGGCAGCGACCAGGCCTCGGACCTACACATGAAACTGGAGTACCTACGGTCGCGCCACGGGCTGCGCGTGGCTACCCTGGCCACCGCCACGCCGCTGGCCAACTCCATCACCGAGGCCTATGTCACCCAGCGGTACCTGCGCCCGGATCTGCTGGAAAACGCCGGAGTGACCAGCTTCGATGGGTGGGCGGCCACATTCGGTCAGACCATCACCGAGATCGAGCTGGGGCCAGCTGGCGACCACCGGCCCAAGACACGTTTCGCACAGTTCCAGAATGTTCCTGAGCTGCTGCGCCTGTGGCACACGTTCGCCGACGTCAAGACCGCCGAGGATCTCAACCTGCCGACCCCAGCTATCGCGGCCCGGGCCAGCGATGGCCGGCGGGGCGTAGAAACCGTCGTCATCCAACCCACCCTCGAGCTGCAGGCATACATCAAGGACATCGGCGACCGCGCCGATGCTGTGGCTCAGCGGCTAGTGGACCGCGAGACCGACAACATGCTCAAAATCAGCACTGATGGGCGCGCCGCCGCGCTCGATCTACGTCTGGTCGAAGACGAACGCGAACCGACCGGGCCGGTCAAACTCGATGCCGTCGCCGACACCATCGCCGACCATTGGCACGCCAACAGCACCAACCAGTACCTCGGTGCTGACGGGGACATCAGCCCGCTGCCGGGGAGCCTGCAACTAGTGTTCTGCGACCTAGGTACCCCATCGGATGAACACTGGGACGCCTACCACGAACTCCGGTCCAAGCTGATCGAACGCGGCATGCCGGCCGACCAGATCCGGTTCATACACGAGGCCAAGAACGACTCCGAGAAGGGACGCCTGTTCGCGGCCGCACGCAGCGGTCACATGGCTGTCCTCATCGGATCGACCAAGAAGATGGGGATGGGCACCAACGTCCAGAATCGTGTCAGCGCGCTACACCACATCGAATGCCCCTGGCGGCCGGCCGACGTCGAGCAACGCGAAGGCCGCGCCATTCGGCAGGGCAACCAGAACGAAGAAGTGGCCCTATACCGGTACGTGGTCGAAGGATCGTTCGACGCCTACTCCTGGCAGACCGTGGCCCGCAAGGCCAAGTTCATCGCCCAACTGATGCGCGGGCGCCTCGACGTACGCGAAATCGAAGACATCGGCGACACCGCCATGTCGGCCACCGAGGCCAAGGCCATCGCCTCCGGCAACCCACTGCTGCTAGAGAAAGCCGAGGCTGACGCCAAGGTCGAGAAGCTCTCCCAGCAAGAGCGGGCACACCACCGCGCTCAGACCACCCTGGAGTACAACCGCCGCATGGCCATCCAGGCCACCGACACCCTCCAGCACCAGACGGAAGCTCTCCAGACAGCCCAGGGCCGCAGCATTGACACCAGCGGCGAGAAATTCCACATGACGGTCGGCACCGAGTCTCACACCACGCGCACCGAGGCCGCCGAGGCCCTGGCCACCACACTCAGGCAAGCCAGCTCCACTCCCGGAAGCCGGCCGATCCACGTGGGCACCATTGGCGGGCACACCGTGATGGCTGAGCGCATCAACAGCCACTTCTTCAGCGGCTACGAGCTCAGCCTCCAGGACGTACCCAGATCAGCAAGCACACATCGTGCAGAGACTCTACTCAGCCCCAGTCTCGGCATCATCAGACAGCTTGAGAACAAGGTCACAGCCATCCCGCGCACCCAAGAGGTTGTTGCCAGCGAACTCGACCAGGCACACAAAACTATCGCCCAAGCCGACGCACGGATAGGTGTCCCGTTTCCGTACGCCGACGACCTCGCCCGCGCCCGAGAGCACGCCGCGCGGATCAGCGAACGTCTCACCGGAGAAGGGTCCACCGCCACCGACCAGACCGAGAGGCCCCCGCGCGACACCCGCGAGACCCTCCGTCATTTGCGCGACCGCGCCAGCCAGATCGCCCCACCCGCGATCCCGGAGAGAGACGACGAGCCGCCTTCACCGCGCCAGCACCGCCAACCCAGCGCGGCATCCGAAGGCCCATACCTCTAACCGGGCGCGCAGGCGAGGGTTCCGCGATGCACCCGGCCGAGTGTCAGTGGTCAGCGAGAGACTCGCACCAACTGAGGAGGACCCCATGATAACGACGACCGCCGCGCTGGCCGACCGGCTGCGCGCCTGGGCCAAGGGTATGTACTCGCTCGAAGCAGGAACTGAGTTGCTGAGGGGAGCGAGCTATGCTGGTTGAAATTGAAACTGTGCTGACTGTCGTGGAGGCAATTTTCAGCACCTGGCTGCCCATGCTGGCGGGGCTGAATCTATCTATGGCAGCGGGCGTCATGTGGATTGCGCGAGCAGATCTGCGCGCCGCCACTGCCGATCAGGCAGATGACCTGACGCTGGCCGAATACGGCCACACGTACGGCCGGGCGGCGGCCCGCGGACTCGCTGCGATTGCGCTCGTGATGCTAGCGCTCCTCGGGTACGTCCTCGTGTTCGCGACCGCATCCGCGGATACGACGATGCTACGGGTGCTGATGGGACTGGTGATCGCCGTCATCATCACCTCCCAGCTGACTCGGAAGTTCGGGTACTGGTGGGGAGAGCGCGTAACCCGTGAAGCTCACCGCGACGCTGGTCACCTGCCGCTCTGACACCTGGGCGTCAACCGGGAGGGGCAGCAGTCCTCTATCGATCGTTTTTGCCGCACCTGCGTGCGCTGCGCGACACGCTCGCCACGCCGCACAATTCCAACGAAGACCGCGCATCCTGACCCGGCCGAGTGTCAGTGATCAGCGAGAGACTCGCACCAACGGAGGAGGACCCCATGACAACGACGACACCCACGCTGGCCGACCGGCTGCGCGCCTGGGCCAAGGGTATGTACACACTCGAAGCAGGCACGGAGCTGCTGATCCGCCAGGGCAAGGCGATCTATGAGGGCGCGCCGTGGATTCACGATGACGGCGAGCGAGCCTGGCTCGATCTTGACGCCCTGCTTGATGGGTGCGGTGCTTGGTCTGGCGGCCAGCAGCGCATCGTGCACCTGGCGGCATCGCTGATGGCCGAGGAGCGGGTGAATCTCGCCGAGGAGGTTACCGGCCTGGACCGCGAGGGGCTCGACCTCCTGCTGGCGGCGATTGCTCACGCCGGAGGTTCCCACGAACACGGCGGTGTCCAGGTCGGCCAGGACGGGCAGGCGCACCTGGTGCGTCACAACGCGCTCTACCCGTGGCCGACTGACGCCTAGGTGCCGCGGTTTCCCGAGCCGCTAGCCGATGCGTTCGGCCAACTGGCCAGCATCGCCGGCACCATCGCTCTCCTGGGAGTGGTGCTGCTAGTGCTGGTCGGGTTCGCAGTGCTCAAGCTCGACGGCCCTTGGTGGGGTGAGCGCCTCATTGGGAGAGTCCAAGAACGGCAGGCCACTGACGCCTAGGCGTCAGTGGGCCCTTGGCTGTCTCATTCGGCCGTGAGTGCGTCGATAACCGTCGGTACTGGAAGCTCTCTGCACTTGCCACCAATATGAGGGCCGTCTGGGTCACCAGTAGCGGTTATTCGGCGTGGCGTCGTTCCGTGCCCTGCGTGGCCAGCGCGGCCGATCCCAGAGCCAGGTGAGGCGGCGGGTGAGCCGACGCACCCCCAGTGAAGCCAGCACCGCGAGTACTGTCAAGAGCAGGGGCAGTGCGAGGTCGAGCAACGGCAGCTCAGCTACCTGGGCCGAGGCGGGCGCGAGCAGCAGGCACGTTGCGAGGATCACGTAGAAGTGCACGAGGTACACGCCCAGCGTGCGCCTGCCAAGGGCCCGTATCCAATCCAGCGCAGCGACGCGACTGAGCGCCACCGCAACCGTGGACCCGGCCAGAACGGCCAGCGCCGCCAGTGCGAGCCGCACGAACGGGACACCCTTCACGCCGGCAAGGGCCACCAAGCCAGCAGCACCGCCGTAAAGAGTCAATGCGACCAGCGGATGCCACCACCGCACCCGTGGAGCGAGCGCACGCACCTGGGGGCCGAAGTGCAAGGCCACTAGAAACCACACCAGGCCCTGGCCCATGCGGTTTACTGCCCCGTTGGGGCCACTGAGCAGACCGATATCGAATGCCACCGCCAGCAGCGCGGCGAGGCCGATCTGTACCGCCGCTGGCAGACGACGAAGCGCCCAGGCGACCAGAAAGTACAGCGCCAGCGCGTATACGTACCAGGTGTTCTGGTTGGGCGAGACGAACAGGAGTACCAGCTCATCAAGCCGCTGTCCGATCCTGCTCGTACCTAGCGGGGGCGCGGCGTAGAAGACAACGAACCAGATCACGCTCCAGAGCACGAAGAGCCACAGCAGCCGCGCCGCGCGCGTACTCCATAGGTGGGCCAGGGAGCCATGCGCAGCCTTCGCCGCGAACAGCCCGGAGGTGAAGAAGAACAACGGCATCCGGAACGTGTCGAGCAGCGCCGCGAGTCCTCGCCACTCCTGCACCAGTCCAATGTTCGCCGGGAAGACCACGGCATGGAACCCCACCACCAGGACGATCGCAATACCCTTCGCGACATCCACCCAGTCCTCCCGCACCCCAGCAGCATGCCAGCCTCACGCGCGATGACCTACCCCACCACACCGCGGTTGCACGTTGCCGCCTGCCCGGGCGCTGAGCGAATTTCACCTTGTGATTCACACCAAATGTCCCGAGAGGTGGAGTACCCTCCTGGAGGAGGGGAGTCGCAGAGGACTTCCCTGTCCCAAGGGAGGGGAGAA
>CAZMDO010000011.1:0-27314 GCA_964564445.1 uncultured Ruaniaceae bacterium
TCAAGGAGCAGGAGGCCGGCCGGCAGGCGACCATCATCCACAACCACATCACCTCGCGGGCGGTGCCCGAGCTGGTCGAGGGATCCGGCGGACGGGCGGTGCGCACCCGCGTGGGGCACTCCTTCATCAAGGCGCAGATGGCCGAGAACCAGGCGGTGTTCGGTGGTGAGCACAGCGCACACTACTACTTCCGCGACTTCTGGTTCGCCGACACCGGCATGCTGGCTGGCCTGCACGTCCTCCAGGCGCTCGGGGAGACCGGCACCCGCCTGTCGGAGATCGCCGAGATCT
This sequence comes from uncultured Ruaniaceae bacterium, assembly GCA_964564445.1. Taxonomy (GTDB): domain Bacteria; phylum Actinomycetota; class Actinomycetes; order Actinomycetales; family Beutenbergiaceae; genus Ruania. The sequence continues at coordinate 292 of CAZMDO010000011.1, forward strand.
ACACGCCGTACTTCTCCTCGGGGGAGATCAACTCGCCGGTGACCGACGTGGCCGCCGCGCAGGAGCGGGTCCAGCAGGCGTTCGCCGATGACATCGAGGCGGGCACCGTCCAGGTGGAGGAGTTCGACGGGCTGACCTACAGCCACTGGGACAGCACGCCCCGGTGGTGGTTCAACCTGCGCTCGTCCAACACCGAACCGTTGCTGCGTCTGAACGTCGAGGCGCAGGACGAGGACATCATGGCCAAGATCCGCGACGGTGTGCTCGCGCTCGTGCGTGAGGGACAGGAGCCCCAGCTGTGACTGCGAACGAGGACACCATCGAACCCTGGCTGCGGGAGATCCTCCGGTGTCCGGTGACCGGGGCGCAGCTGGTGGACGGCGTCGGACCGGACGACAGTCCGGAGCTGGTGTCCACCGCCCCGGAGCAGGTGCTCGCCTACCCGGTCCGCGACGGCGTGCCGGTGCTGCTGGCGCACGAGGCTCGCCGGGTCCGCTGAGCGGTTATGCTCGCACCCGACCACACCAGGGGAGAGGACTGACAGATGGCATCCGGTGGCGGCACGAAAGCCGTGATCGCGGCACTGCTGGCGAACACGGGCATCGCGGTGACCAAGTTCATCGCCTACCTGCTCACCCAGTCCAGCTCGATGCTCGCCGAGGCCGTCCACTCCCTGGCCGACGCGGGCAACCAGGTGCTCCTGCTCATCGGCGGCAAGCGCAGCCAACGGCGTGCGTCGGACGTGCACCAGTTCGGCTACGGGCGGAGCCGGTACGTGTACGCGTTCATCGTCTCCATCATCCTGTTCACCCTCGGTGGCTGCTTCGCCCTGTACGAGGCGTGGCACAAGTTCTCCGACCCGCACCCGATCACCTCCTGGAAGTGGGTGCCGGTGCTGGTGCTCGTGGTCGCGATCGTGATGGAGAGCTTCTCCCTGCGCACCGCCGTGATCGAGGCGAACCACGCACGCGGCAGGACCCCGCTGTTCCGGTTCGTGCGCCGGTCCCGCGCCCCGGAGCTGCCGGTCATCCTGCTGGAGGACATCGGCGCCCTGGTCGGCCTGGTGCTTGCGCTCTTCGGCGTCTCGATGACGCTCCTGACCAACGATGGCCGGTGGGATGCCATCGGGTCGGCCGCCATCGGCGTGCTGCTGGTGGTCATCGCCTCCTTCCTCGCGGTGGAGATGAACTCGATGCTGCTCGGTGAGTCCGCACTGCCGGAGCACCAGGACGCGATCGAGGCGGCCGTGGTCGGGCAGGGCATCCCGTCGCTGATCCATCTGCGGACCATGCACCTCGGCCCGGACCGGGTGCTGGTCGCGGCCAAGGTCGCCGTCACCACCGGCGCCACGGCGGCGGAGGTCGCCGCCGCCATCGACGGCGCCGAAGCCCGCATCCGGGCGAGCGTGCCGCTGGACGTGGTGATCTTCCTGGAGCCGGACCTGCGCCGCAGCTCGGCCGTCTCGCCGAGGACGAGCCCGACTCAGGCAGACGACGGCTAGGAGCCGGCCCGCCGACTGGCAGCGAGACCTTCTAGCACGGCCACGAACGCCGGGCCGTCCCGCCGCCAGTTCAGGTGCTCGGTGACGAACCGGTACCCGTCCCGGGCGTGCGCGACCCGGCGGTGTTCGTCGGCCGCGAGCCGACGAACGGCCGCGGCGGCCGCGGTGACATCACCGAACGGCACCACCACCCCCCCGCGGGACTCGGCGACCAACGCCGCTGCGCACTCGTTCGAGGTGGTGATCACCGGGAGCCCCTGGGCCATGTACTCCACCAGCTTGGTCGGCAGGGAGCGCGCGTAGTTCTCCTCGTCGTGCAGCAGCGCGATCCCTGCCAGCGCGCCGGGAAGCATCGCCAGCGCCTGCTCGTTCGGCACGAAGTCGAACCAGTCCACCACACCCGCCGCCGCCGCGGCCCGGACCTGCTCGCTGATGTCCGGGTCGGCAGGCCCGATCAGCTGCACCCGCACCTCCGGCACCGCCCGGGCCAGCTCGAGCATCTGCGCACCACCGCGCGGCGCGGTGATCTTGCCCAGGTAGACCACACGGTCCGCGCCCGGGTCCGCCGGCCGCGTCCGTGGCACCCGCACCGAGTTCGGCACCACCGGGTGCGTGTTCCGGAATCGGTGCTGGTAGCTGTGCTCGGCCAGCAGCAGGTGGTACCGGCGCTCGGCCAGCCGCTCGGCGAACCGTACCGCCCGGGCGAGCGTGCCGCGCAGGGCCCGCGGGATCCACTCGCGCATCGACAGTGCGGCGGCGGTGTCCTCGTGCACGTCCCAGACGATCGGCGCCACCCGGCGCCCGAGCCCGGCGACGGCAAGCAGCAGGTCGGGGTCGTGCAGCAGGATCACGTCCGCGTGCGGGCCGACCGTGCGGACCAGCCGCCGGGCGGCCCAGATGGCGGCCAGCCGGTCCCGTCCGGTCGCGCGGGGGAGGGTCACGGTCCGCATCCCGGCTGGTGGGGTGCGTCCGAACGCACGGAACGGGGCAGCGTACAGCACGGTGTGGCCAGCCTCGAGCAGTGCCGGGATCTGCCGGTACCGGATCCGTGCGTCCTCCGGGTCGTGCACCACGGTGACCACCAGGACCCGCAGGCGCCCGGAGGTCACAGCTTCTTCCTCAGCGACTGGCGGTACTGCTCGACGACTTCACCGGAGGGTCCGTCCATCACCATCTGGCCCTGGTCGATCCAGATGGCCCGGTCGCACAGCCGCTCGATGGTCCGGGTGGCGTGGCTGACCAGGAATACGGTGCCGGCGTGCTCGCGGATCTCCTCGATCTTGGCCCGGCTGCGGGCGCGGAAGGTCGCATCCCCGGTGGCGAGGGCCTCGTCGATCATCAGGATGTCCGGGACAGCGGCCGTGGAGATGGCGAACCGGAGCCGGGCCGCCATCCCGGAGCTGTACGCCTTCATCGGCAGGTTGATGAAGTCGCCGATGCCGGCGAACTCGACGATCGCGTCGAACTGCTCGCGCACCTGGTCCGGGGTCAGCCCGAGCGCCAGGCCGCCGATCATCACGTTCTTCGCCCCGGTCAGCGACGGCACGAGTGCGGCGTTCACCCCGAGCAGCGCCGTGGTGCCGCCCACGTACACCGTGCCGGAGCTGGTCGGCATCAGCCCAGCGATCGCCCGCAGCAGCGTGGACTTGCCCGCGCCGTTGGTGCCGATCAGGCCCACCGACTCACCGTGCCGGGCCACGAACGAGACACCGCGCACCGCATGCACCTCGGTGACCGCACCGACGTGCGCCCGGGACCGGTTCAGCAGCCTGCGCACCCGGCCCATCGACGTCGCCGTGCTCCGCCGGCCACCGAACACCCGGTAACGCACGTGGATGTCGTCCGCGATCACGACCGGCGCGCCGCGCCTGCCCACCGCCGAGGGGCCGTCGGGCGTCGGGTCGTCGAGGTCGTCGGCCTCGTGGTCGATCTCGTCGAAGTCCCGATCGTCAGTCGCGGCCATACCGGTCCTCCGCCCTCCAGAAGACGACGAAGCCGATCACCGCGGCGGCGACCGCCCAGCCCGCACCCCAGAGCCAGTAGCTCAGCTCCGGGGCGAACTCCCCGAGGATGCAGGAGCGGACCAGGGTGAGGTACAGCGCTACGGGCTGGTACTCCAGCACGGCATGCAGCCACACGTTCGACACCTGCGCCGAGATGAGGAAGAACACTCCGGAGACGTAGCGCAGCAGCCGGATCGCCACCGGGATGAGGTTGCGCAGATCGCGTGCCGCCACCACCATCCGGGCTGCGATCAGGGCGCACCCGGCGCTGAACAGGAACACCAGCACCAGCGCCAGCGGCAGCAGCAGCCAGTACCAGGTGACCGGCTCTCCGGTGAGCAGCACGATCACCAGCATCACCGCGATCGTCGGGACCAGCGACATGATCTCGGCCAGGGCGATGGAGACGGGCAGGATGGCCCGGGGGAAGTGGACTGCGCGCACCAACGAGATGTTGTTGGTGATCGCTGTGGAGCCGGACGTGATCGTCGAGGCGATCGCGGAGAAGATGAAGATGCCGACCACGAGGAAGCCGACGAAGTTGCTCACCCCGCGGCTGGTGTCCAGGATGTAGCCGAACACCAGCAGGTAGACGGCGGCGAGGGTGAGCGGGCTGAGCACCGACCACAGCTGGCCCAGGTAGTTGTTCTGGTTCTTCCCGTAGGACCGTGAGGAGGCCATCACCCACAGGAACGACCGCCGTTGCCACACCGAGCGGAGGTACTCGCCCAGCGGTGGACGGCCGCCGATCGGGGCCAGACCATGGTCGGCAGCCAGCTGGGCCAACGCCGAGGGCGGTGTCGGCTCGGCCCGCCCGGGTCGCGTCACAACCGGTGCACCCCTGGCGACGAGGTGACCCCCCGGGTGTCGAAGAACTGCTGTGCCCGTCCGGCGAGTGCGTCCACGTCGTAGCTGGAATGGTTCTGCACGAGGATCACCAGGTCGGCATCGGCGACAGCCTGGTCCAGGTCGGGCACACGGTCCAGCGATCCGTGCGGAAGGTTCCAGGACGCCACGGCCGGGTCGTGGTAGGACACGTCCGCACCGGCCGACCGAAGGTGCTCGGCCAGGGGGACCGCCGGCGACTCGCGCTGGTCAGCGATGTTGCGCTTGTAGGTGACGCCGAGCAGCAGCACCTTCGCCCCGCGCAGTGCCTTGCCGTCGTCGTTGAGGATATCCTGCGCCCGTCGGGTGACGTAACCGGGCATCCCGGAGTTGACCTCCTGGGCGAGCTCGACGAACCGGAACGGATACCCCAACCGGGTGCGCACCGTGTAGCTGAGGTAGTTCGGGTCGATCGGGATGCAGTGGCCGCCCACCCCCGGGCCCGGGTAGAAGGCCTGGAACCCGAACGGCTTGGTGGCAGCGAGGTCGATCACGTTCCACAGGTCGATGTCCAGCTCGTGGCAGAACCGGGCCATCTCGTTGACCAGCGCGATGTTGATGTGCCGGTAGGTGTTCTCCAGCAGCTTGGCGGTCTCTGCCTCGCGGCTGCCCTTGGCCGGCACCACGGTGTCGATGAACTGACGGTAGAACGCGGCAGCGTGCTGGGTGCACCCGGGGGTGACCCCGCCGACCACCTTGGGGGTGTTCTTGATGCCGTAGGTCGGGTTGCCCGGGTCGATCCGCTCCGGGGAGAACGCCAGGTGGAAGTCGGCGCCGACCTTCAGCCCACCCTCCTCCAGGATCGGCTGGACGATCTCCTCGGTGGTGCCGGGCCAGGTGGTCGACTCCAGGATGACGACCTGCCCTGGCTGGAGCTGGCGGGCGACCGTCTGGACCGCGCCGGTCACGGCACCCAGGTCCGGCGATCCGTCCTGCGCCAGCGGTGTGGGCACGCACACCACGATGGTGCTGGCGGTGGTGAGCACGGACTCGTCCGCAGTGGCCCGGAAGCCGGCGGAGAGCATCTCGGCGATGTCCTCGTCGGAGAGGTCGTCGACGTGCGAGCGGCCCGCGTTCAGCCCGTCCACCACAGCGGCCTCGATGTCGAAGCCGACGACGCGCAGGCCGGCCCGTGCCGCCTCGTGGGCGAGTGGTAGTCCGACGTACCCTAGGCCGAGGACCACTACGTCTACTGTCACTGCCGTACTCCCTTAGGGCGAGTTGTGCTTCCTGACCGGCCGCGGCGTCCACTCGGGCCGTGAGACAGCATACGGGCCATGGCCATCGGGGAGCGACGACACCCACGCAAACGATCCTTCAGTCATGAGGATCACACCCCGGTGTGAAATGATTCTAGGCATGCAGCAGCAGAACGACCGCGCCGGAGTCCTCCGCCGAGTGGTCCGACGCGCGCGACGGTCCCTCGGTGGTGGCGCCGGTCCGGCGGGTCAGCGGACGCCCGTCGCGGCCCGGGACGATGCCGATCCAGCCGGCCGCGGTGCGGCCCCTCGAGCAGGGAGCGGCGCACACCTGCGGCAGGTGCGCGCCGAGCTGGCACAGGTGCGCGCGCTGATCGAGGCCGAGGAGCGCGAGCGGGAGCAGCTCAAGGCGGAACGGCAACGGCTGCAGGAGGAGCTCGGTGCCCAGCACGGCAAGCGGGTGCTCCCGCGGCTGAAGGTGGAGAAGACCAATGGGGTACCCAGCCTGGTCGCCGGGGCTCGGATGATGCAGCGGGTGCACGCCCGCGCGGACGACCCGGACTCCGGTATCGACGGTGCCGGTGCGGTGTTCGCCGACCAGGTGCGCACCGAGGAGTTCGTCCGGTCGCACGGGGTGCCGATCAGCATCGACCTGGCAGCGGAGCCGGACGTCATCGTGCACGCCTTCCAGGGCAAGACCCCGCTGGTCGAGCTCCGCGCCGGCGACCGGGTCCGGCACGTCACACCGCGGGGGCAGGACGTAGGCGACATCCGGCCTGGCGTCCGCTACGACCCGGACATCCCCCTGCCCGGGCAGCTCGACCAGATCGTGCGCGCCTCCCGGACGCTGTCCGCGCACGTGCCGCGACCCTACGTGCAGGTCACCTGGTGCGCCGAGGCGGCTCTGCTCACCGGCATCGACGTCGACCCGCGGCGCATCCCGGTGCTCACCGACGAGTGGGACCAGCGGCTCGGCAAGGCGTTCGACAGCGGGCACGCCCGGATGCTGATGCAGCCCTACCGGGCCGGTGCGCTGGACAACCGTGCCCCGGACGGCACCTTCCGCTACGAGGAGACCGTGTGACTACCGACCCCGTCCGCGACCGGGCGCCGCGGAGCGTCCGGATCGCCCGTGCCCAGCGGCGCCTTGCCCGGTCCCAGGAGAAGCTGGACAAGCGCCGCAGCGGCAACGACCTGCTCCGTGCCCAGATCGCGGTGCTGACCGAGGAGGCGAAGACCCCGGCAGAGCGGCAGGCGACCGGCACCGGCGACCTGGAGACCGACCCGGGCAAACCGTCCTACGCGCTCTCCGCGCGGCTGCACCGGCGCGCCAACACCACCGGGGTGAACACCCGGGAGGGGCTGCGCGAACCGATCCTCGACCTGTACACGAAGACCGCCGGACGGGCATTCGCCGCCGCGCACGGTGTCGCCGTCCCGGCCGAGCTGGGTCGATGGCCGGATCCCGGCGCCGTGGACTGGGACGCCCTGCCGGACCGGTTCGTCCTCAAGTCCAGCCGCGGCGGCGGGGGGATCAGTGTCTTCCCGCTGGAGCGGACGGCGGACGGATTCCTCGACCGGATGGTCGGCGAGCCGGTCACCGCCGACGAGGTGACCGAGAAGCTCTGGAAGAAGCACCAGGAGAGCTCGGTGTACATCGCGGAGGAGTTCCTCCAGGCCAAGGGGGGCGCACCGGGGGAGATGCCGCACGACATCAAGGTGTTCTGCTTCTACGGCGAACCCGCGTTCATCGAGGTGCGCACCGGTGACTGGTCCCGCGCCCGGGAGACTGAGCAGCGGCTGCGCACCTTCCTGCCGGACGGTACCGAGCTGACCAACGTGCGCGCCCTGATCACCGCAGGCACGGACGTGACCGCCCCGGAGGACTTCGAGGGCGTGGTGCGTGCCGCACGCACCCTCTCGAAGGCGATCCGCCGACCGATCCAGCGGATCGACTTCTACGAGACCGACCGGGGCATCGTCTTCGGTGAGATCACCCAGAATCCCGGCCGACCGCCGTCGCTGGTGCCCGAGTGGGACGAGAAGCTCGGTGCGGTGTACGAGACCGCCTACGCTCGGCTGCTGACCGACCTGGTCGCCGAGGGCGCCCTGGGCGTGCGGTTCGGCGACCAGGCCGGGTCCGGGGCCGAGGCCACAGCACCGGGCGAGGCCGGTGCCGGAGACCCGGCCGGAGCCGGGGACCAGATCTGATCAGGGGTTGACCTCGGAGCGGCGCAGCGCCTGGGTGATCACGTCGGTGACCCGCAGGCAGTTGTTGTGGTCCCGGTAGGTGAATGCCGCGTCCACCCGCGCGGTGTAGAACGGGTCGGGGGCGCAGTCCCGGGCGAGGATGTCCTCGAGCGCGTCCAGGGTCTCCTCGAGGGTGTACACCACCGGGCCGAAACCGTCCCGGACGTGCTCGAACCAGGACACCGAGGCGTGCCCCTCGGCATACTCCTGCGCGTCGAAGTGGGTGTAGAGGATCGGGGTGCCCAGGTAGGCCACGTCGAAGTGCACCGATGAGTGGTCGGTGACGAATGCGTCGCAGCCGCGGATCAGGTCCTGGAACGGGGTGCTGTCGGTGTCGGCGATCGTCGTGCGCGGGCTGGTCAACGGGAACGAGGCGAGCTGATCGCGCAGGTTGTAGTGCGGCAGGAACTGCAGCCGGTAGTCGTACCGGTCGAGCATCTCGTGCAGTCGTGGGCTGGCCAGGAACGAGCTGATGAACGTCTCGTAGGTGGAGCCCTCGAACGGCACCAGCGAGGTGTCCATCCCGCTGAACAGCTTCGGCACCAGGTACCGCCGCCACGTCGGCATGAACAGCACCGTGCGCGTGCGCGGTCCGGGCGCCAGCGCGTCGTAGCGCGGCATGCCGGTCTCGGCGATCTGGTGCCGGTAGCCGGAGCTCTCCTGCAGTGCTGCGCTCTCCATCGGGTTCACGCTGAGGTACAGGTCGTAGCCGCCGGTGCCGCGCTTGACCGAGTTCGCCGAGACGTTCACCCCGTGCTTGAGGTAGACCCGGATCGCCCCCACCCGCCAGGCCAGGTGTCGGGTGTAACCGGTCGGGTTCCACTGCCGCGGCACCATGTGCTTGACCGAGTAGGCGTTCGCCAGCACGCTGGCGTGCATCATCAGGAACTGGTGTCGCCAGGAGGAGTGCTGCACCACGTTGCCCAGACCGCGGATCCGTTCGTGGTGCGGACTCTTCTTGTCCAGCACGTAGTACACCCGCCGGTCCGGGTGCGTGCTGCGCAGGTGGCGGAACAGGTGGTAGCCGTTGTCCTGGGCGGTGTCGGCGCGCTCGCCGATGAGCCAGATCGAGCGGCCCTTCATCACCGGTGCGGTGACCAGCCGGACCAGCCGAGCCAGCCGCATCCGCCCACCGGCGCTGCGGTCCCGCAGGATGGTGCGCAGGTCCTTGCGCAGCAGCGCGCGGTACCAGCGCCGCTTCGCCGCCGCGCCGACACCGCGCTGGATGGTGATCCAGGTCTGCGGTGCCCGCCGGATGGTGTGCACCAGGTAGCGGGTCTCCTCGGCACGGTCGGTGCTGCGGAGCAGGAACGTTCGTGCGCAGGCGAGCAGACCGGCGCGCGGGCGCAGCGGGCGGTACACCCGTAGCTCCGGATAGTCGGTGTCCAGGGTGATCATCAGCACGTGGTTGCCGCCCGGCACGTCGGTGAGCGGCACGTCGGCGCGCAGGTTCTCCCACCGGCGGATGCCCTGGTTGCTGATCCGTTCGCTGATCTCCGCCGGGGCGGTGATGTGCACGGGCCCGTGGCGGTCGGCCACCGCCAGGCGGTACCGCCACGGCGGTGGGGTGGCGGAGTTGAACCGGCCGAGGGAGGTGCGGGCCTGCAGGGTGATGCCGTCGCCGGCGGGGTCGGGGTCCACCCCCTCCAGACTGTGCGCGCCGGTCATCAGCGCGAGGTACCCCAGGTAGTCGATGGTGGCCCCGGTCGGCTCGGCACGCTCCAGCGCGTAGCGCAGGTAGGCGCGGGTGGGGGTGGCGCGGTCCTGCTTGGTGTACAGCAGCACCGGGGGGTCCATCGCAAGGCCGATGGCTTCGGTGCGTTCCTGGCCGCGGAGCAGCTGGTGCCGGAGCGTGCCCATCGGGTCGTCGGTGGACCGACGGGTCTCGGCGAGGGCGACGTACCGGGTGCCGATGGTGGCGAACAGCTGGGCGTACACCTCGGCGGTGGCGCTCCGTCCGCCACCGTTCTCGAGGGGCAGCGCGGCATACTGCGCGTTCGGGGCCAGGCCGCGGAGCTCGTCCAGGATCGGGTCGGCGAGCGGGTGGTGGGCGATGATCAGCGGGGCCTCGCGCAGCTCGGTGTCCGCGCGCAGAGCGGCGAGCCAGTCCAGGTTCGCCGGGCTGGGTCCACCGACGGTGAGGACCAGGGTCAGGTCACCGAAGAGGGTCATGCTGAGGCAGCTCCGTCCCGACCGGTGCCGAACGCCGGGTGGGCGAGCAGACCGATCCACTGTTCGCGGACATTTCGCAGGAAGTGCTCGACACCGGCCGTCCAGGTGTGCGCACCAGGGTCATGGCCGCGGACGTAAAGGTAGCCGATGTCATGAGGCTGGTACACGGTACCGCCGGCGTCCCGGACCGACGCCAGCAGCGCGGTGTCGACAGCGCGGGGCACCGGTTGCCAGCCGCCGACCGCGGCCAGGTCCTCCCGGGCCATCGTCATCGTGCTGCCCGCCACGCGGTTCGTGAAGCTCTCCCTGGTGCCGAACACGCGCCGGACCGTGGTGTCCAGGGCGGCCAGGTGGACGACGGTGGTGGTCTTGCCCACCAGCGTGGCCCCGGAGTAGGCGTGCGCCGCGGCAAGGTCCCACAGGTGCAGGTCGCCGATGTGGTCGTCGTCGTCCACCTTCATCACGAGGGTGCCGGAGGCGAGCGCGAACGCCGCGTTCAGGGCGTCGCCGAAGACGAGCGTGCCGGGCAGCTCCCGGGCCACCACCGGGCGGTCTGCTGCCGCGTCCCGGAGCCCCTCCGGCAACGGCACCCCGTGGGTGGCCACAACGATCTCCAGGTCCGGGTAGGTCTGTGCGGCTAGCCGGCGCACCATCGGCAGCACCAGGTCGGCCCGCCGGCTGAGCAGCACTGCGCTCAGCGGGGGCAGCACGCCCACCAGCGGTGCCAGTGCCGCCCGGCGCTGGGCCACGGCGGCCACGTCCCAGTCCAGCTCGCCGACCTCACCGGCGTGCGGGGTGGGGGCGATCCGCTCGGCGAGGTCCGCTGGGAGCGCGCCGGCTGCCGGTGCGTCGAGCGCCGCAGAGACGAAGGTGCCCCGGGCCACCGCCCGGTGCAGGAAGGTCGCGAACCGGCCGGCGTCCGCCGGGCGGACCTGGCCGGTGCAGTGCAGCGCATGCGTGGTGTCCAGCTGGCGCAGCAGGGTCTGCACGTCGTCGGCGGTCCATCGCCCGTGCCGCCTGCCGAGGCGCCATCCCGCGTCCTGCACGTCCAGCCGGGCTCGCCTGGTGCTGCGCAGGTCCGGCACCCTGCCCACCGGGTTGTCCGTGCGAATGTCCACCCGGCGAGTATAGGGATCGACCGGTGCGGTCCCGGCGGGTCGGTGACCTACGATGGGGGCGTGCGCAGAGAGCCGATCGCCCCGGTCCGGGCCGTTGTCACCTGGGCGCACTGGTCGGCGGACGAGCGCGCCGCGGTGCGGGCCAGCCTGCGTGGGCAGGTCGCGCAGGTGCGTGCTGTCGACGAGCCGGCCGCGCCGGGACGGGGCCCGGTGCTGGTGGTGACCTCCCCGGTGGTCTTCGCCTGGGGTGCCGTCGACCGGCTACGGGCCCGCGCCGAGCAGTCGGGCCGGGTGGTCACCCGGGTGCTGGTGCCCCAGGCGGAGCCGACCAGCGTGGCGCTCTGGTCGGCTGCCTGGCTGGACCGCAGCGCCGTCCGGCCGGACCTGCTCGTCGAGGGCGGCCTGGACTTCGACCGGGAGCGGCTGCCACACGGCGACCCGCAGGTCCGGGCCTGGGTGCGGGCGGACGAGATCGGCGCGCAGCGGTTCACCGGGGACCGGGCGGCCGCGCTCCGCTGGGCGGGGGTCGAGGGCGTCCGGCTCACGGTGCGGCACGGGGTCAAGACCGTCCGCCACGCGCTCGGCCCGCTGCGGCGCGCCACCACTCTGGCGCTGCAGCGTCGGGCGCACGGACGGCGCCGGGGTCACGGGTCGCCCGTCGGCGGAACCGGTCCCGGTCAGGTCCGGTAGAGCCACCGGGCGATCGCCCGTCGCTGCCCGGCGTAGCCCGGGGAGCTGCCGGGCAGCAGGTGCTCCACCGGGCGTTGACCGGCGAGCAGGTCCCGGTCGATCTGCTCGGTCCAGAGCAGCGGGTGCGCGGCCCGGGCGTCCGCCCGGGTGCGCAGGTCTGGTACCGGCCGGGTGGGCTCCGACGGGGTCCAGGAAGGGACCGGGGTGCCCCCCTCGGCCAGGGTGGCGATCTGTTCGGCGACGTCCCGACCGCCGGTCGCTGCCGGCAGGGCGGCCGCTGCGGCGCGCAGCTCCGCACGCCGCGAGTCGTCGAGGAGACGGTCGACCGAGGCGCCGATCGTGTCCGTCACCGTCAGGGCCGCCCCCTGCGCCGCGGCCCCGCGGGCCCGGGTGGGCTGGTCGTCGGTGAGATGGTTGGTGCTGGGGACGAGCAGGGTGGGCACCCGTGCGGCGAGCAGCTCGTGCACGGCGTTGTAGCCGGCCGCGCTGACCGCGGCGTCCACGGCGCTGAGGTACCGGGCCAGCGGGTAGACGTCGTCGAGCACCACCACCCGGTCGGTGTCCCCGGCCACCGAGTGCTGGGCGATGGCCTGCCGGGTGACCGCCACCAGCCAGTCCGGGTGCCGCTCGCGGACCGCGGTGAGCACCTCGGCCGCGGTCGCGTCCACGGAGCCGAGGGCTCCGGAACCCGGCGCCAGCAGCAGCACGGGGCGGTCCTGCGGCAGCCCGAGCGCGTGGCGGGCCTCGGCCCGGGGCAGCGGGTCGAGCACGTCGGTCAGGCTCACCGGCCCGGGCAGCCGCACCGCGTCCTGCCGGTCGCGGGTCGGCCCCTGGTCCCATCCCCTCGCGACGTCCCCGGGCTCGATGGTGACGTCGAAGTGCTGGGACAGGTCGAGCCGTTCGGCCGGTGCGCCGGGCTGCCACAGCCCGCGGCGGATCCAGGCGAAACGGACCTGCGGGAGCGCTGCACGGGCGGCGACCAGACCCGGATAGGGGGCCACGCCGTCGAAGGCCACGACCCGTGCCCCGGTCTCGGCGACCAGTGCTCCGAGTCGGTCCCGCAGGTAGGGTGCCCACCGGTAGGACCGGTACCGCCGGCGCAGCGGAGCACGCCAACCGGTGGGCAGCCAGCCGGACTCCCAGCTCGGTGCATACTCGAACCGCAGTCCGCGCCCACCTGCCCCGGGCAGCTCGTCGTCGGCCACCGCGGAGACGATCCGCGGCAGGGCGCGGGAGAGGGAGAAGACCACCGGGTCGAAGCGTCGCGGACCGCTGAGTGCGGCGGTCAGCTGTCGCGAGAGGTGTCCCATGCCGACACCGTTGCTGGTCATCAGGACCACTACGGGACGACTGGGCATCGGCGCGCCTCCCCTCGACGGTACCGGACTGCGCGCAGTCGGGGTCGGCGCGCCCTGTCCGCGGGGCGGGAGTGCGCGAAACGCTGTGTGCCAAGCGATGATGGCTTGGCACACAGCGCCGCGCGGAGCACTTCGAACGCCATTTGTCGTAGTGGTGCCAGAGGGGACCGATCTAGGCTCGACGGGGCATCCAACAGGCAGCGCTCCTGCTTCGTGATATTAGCGTTATAGCGGACACATTGCCAACTAGGTGTGGACAGACTTGACAACTGTGTATGCTTCGCCGGGGTCACGACGGTGAACCACCGCGGATCCCGGCGGTCCTGCCGGCTCCGTCCGACCGTCGGACCAGCCCACGGTCGGCCAGGTGCGCCCGGACCACCTGCGCGATCCGCGGCCCGGCCTGACCGTCCCAGAGCGGTGGCGTCGGCCAGCTCTGCGGCCGGCCGGCCCGCAGCACACCGGCCACGGCGCCGGCGAGGGTTTCCGTGCTGACCAGCTGGTTCGTCCCGTGGCTGATGGTCACCGGCCGCTCGGTGTTCGGCCGCAGCGTCAGGCACGGCACGCCGAGCACGGTGGTCTCCTCCTGCACCCCGCCGGAGTCGGTCACCACCACGGCGGCCCCGGCGACCAGGTGGAGGAACTGCAGGTAGCCGAGCGGGTCGAGCAGGTGCACCTTCGGGTGGCTGGCCAGACCGGCGGCGACCATCCGCTGCCGCCCGCGGGGGTGCACCGGGAAGAACAGCTCGACCTGGTCGGCGACCCGGTGCAGGGTCGGCACCAGGGCCGCCACGTTCGCCTCGCTGTCCACGTTGCCGGGCCGGTGCAGCGTGGCCACGGCGTACTGTGCCGGCCGCTCGAACGGCAGGTCCAGGGCGTCGTCGGTGTACTGCGGCCGCAGCCGGAGCAGGGTGTCGATCATCGAGTTGCCCACGAAGTGGATCTGCTCCGGTGGGGTGCCCTCCCGCGCCAGGTGCGCGGCGGCGTCGACGCTGGTGACCAGGTGCAGGTCGGCGAGCCGGTCGACGACGACCCGGTTCACCTCCTCCGGCATGGTCCGGTCGAAGGACCGCAGCCCGGCTTCCACGTGTGCGAACTCGATGCCGAGCTTGGCGCAGACCAGGGCGGCTGCCAGGGTGGAGTTGACGTCTCCGTAGACGATCACCAGGTCCGGCCGGCGGGCGGAGAACTCCTCCTCGAGCGCCACCATCACCTTGGCGGTCTGCACCGCCTGGCTGCCGGAGCCGACCTGCAGGTGGATGTCCGCCGCGGGCAGCCCGAGCTGGTCGAAGAAGATCTGGCTCAGCTCGCGGTCGTAGTGCTGACCGGTGTGCAGGACCTGCTGATGCACCGGGTGCTCGCGCAGGGCATCGATCACCGGCGCCGCCTTCGGGAAGTTCGGCCGGGCGCCGACGATGTGCACCAGCCGGGGCGTCGGTGCGCTCATCACTGTCTCTGTCCTCTCATCGGTGCTGGCCGTCCTCCGCCGGCCGGGCCGGGAGCCGGCCGGCGGCGGAGGCCCACCGCGTGCTGAGCTCGTCCTCGCCGATGCTCTCCGGTGCCGGGGTCGCCCGGACCGGCGGCAGCCGGTCGTAGATCTCCCGGTACCGGACGGCGTTGCTCGCCCAGGTGCGGGCCGAGCACACCCAGTCGCGGGCGCGCACGGCCTTCCGGGCGAGGTCCTCGGGGTGCTGGTGGGCGCGCAGCAGCGCCTGCACGAGGTCGTCCGACCGCCCGGCGTGGAAGCTGTCGCCGCGCTCGCCGTGGCCGATCACCTCGAGCAGCGCCTCGACGTCGGAGACGATCAACGGAATGCCGAGCGCCATCGCCTCGTACGGCTTCAGCGGCGTCACCAGCCGGGCCGCCCGCTCGGCCACCCGTGGGATGACGAACACGTCGCAGAGCCGGTAGTAGTCCTGCACCTGCTCGTGCGGCACGCTCCCGGTGAACAGCACCACGTCGGTGGCGTCGAGCTCAGCGGTGAGTGCCTCCAGCTCCGCCCGCCGGCGACCGTCGCCGACGATCAGCGCCGTGACCGCGATGCCCGCCTGGCGCAGCCGCACCGCGGCCTGGATGAGCATCTCGTGACCTTCGCGGGGGTGGTCCAGGTTGGAGACGTAGCCAAACACGAACCGACCGGCCAGACCGTGCTGGTCGACCAGTGCGGGGGACCGCTCCTGGAGCGGGAACGCGGCCGGGTCCACCGCGTTGGGCACCACCGAGACCGCCGTCGGGTCGATGCCGCGGGCGAGGATGTCCGCGCGCATCGACTCGCTCAGCGTCACCACGGCCGCGGCCGCATGCATGCACCGGGCCTCGGTCTCCCGCCGGCGCTGGTAGGCCTCGCCGCGCTCTGCGCGGACCGGGTCGGCCCGCCACAGGGACTCGAAGAACCCGCGCACCTCGTACACCACCGGCACCCGGTAGGCCCGTCCGATCGCGAGCGCCACCAGGGCAGGTTCGTAGCCGCGGTGCCCGGAGTGCACGTGCAGCACGGACGGGCGCAGCCGCTCCACCAGCGGTGCCAGTGCCGCGGCCCAGGCGGTGAGGTACTCGTCCACCGGCTCGCGCTCCGGCCGGTGCGCGCGCAGCAGCCGGTAGTGCGGCACCCCGCCGACGTCTTCCGGCTCGTCCGCCGCGCCGCCGGCCCCCGGGCTGTCCGGGAAGTCCAGGGCGGTCACACCGATCGCGTCCAGCCCGAGCCGGCGCTGCTCAGCCAGCGTGTACCAGCTGCGCATGGCGTAGCCGCTCTGTCGGGCCGGGCGGGAGTTCTTCAGCACGTGCAGGATCCGGCCGGGGACCGGTACGACCGGTTCGGCCGGCTCTGGCACCTCCGGCACCCAGCTCGCGGACGTCTCCCGGAGCCGGCCGAGCTGCCCGCGCAGCATCCGCAGCGTGCCCGGGTCGGGGTGCTCCTGCACCAGCCGGTCGAGAACGTCGAACCGCTGGGTCATCGCGCCGATGGTGTGCGCGGCCCGGCTCGCCGACCGGAGCAGCAACGGCGTGACGCTGTCCCTCTCGAGGATCGCGGTGATCCGCGCGCCCACCTGCTCGTCCTCGCCGCGGCGGACCAGGTCGGCCAGCTCGGCCGGTTCGCCGAGCACCAGCCGGCGCAGCGTGTCCGCGGTGCCGTCCGGGTCGGCGATCTCCCGGATGGTGCGGCGCACGGCCGCGGACGCCTCGTCCCGGTGCTCGCAGGTCGCCCAGATCCGAGCAACCGCCTCCTCGACCGACCGGACCACCCAGTCGTCCGGGTAGATCCCGGTGGCACCGCGGCCAGCGAACATCGGCCAGTCCCGCACCACCGGCACGGCCCCGGCGGCGGCGGCCTCGGCGAGAGCGACCGGGAATCCCTCCCGCACGCTCGTGCTGAGCACGTACCCGGCCTGCTGCAGGTGGGTCGGCAGGTCGGTGGTGTACCCCACGTAGCTGATGTGGTCGCGGACGTCGTCGGCCATCGCCCGGGCCCGGAACGCCGCAGCGTACTCCCGCCCGCTCGCCGTGGGCCGGGCCGGGAAGTCGGCGCCGATGAGCAGCAGCCGCCAGGTGGGGTCCTCCGCCCGTAGCCGGGCGAGCACCTCCACGGCCCACAGCGGGTCCTTCACCCGTTGTGCCCAGCCGACCATGCACAGCGTCCGGTCCGCCGCCTGCTGCGGCCGGTCGAACCGGGTCACGTCGATCAGCGGCGGCAGCACGTGCACCTTCTCGGCGGCCAGCCGGTCGCCGAGCAGGTCCCGGACCAGACCAGCGGTGGCGGGGCTGACGCAGACCAGCTCGTCCACCCGTGCCCAGTCGATCAGGTGCAGCCACGGTCGGAGCAGGTCCACGCTGTGCACGCGGAGCACCAGCCGGGCATCGGCGGGCGCGTGCAGCGAGGCCAGCAGGGCGGCCTTGGCGGCCCAGTCGGCCACGATCACGTCGGTGTCCCGGAGCAGCTGGGCCATCCTCGCGAACGTGCTCGGCTCCCGGCCGAGCGCGTACCGCAGCCGTTCCTCGAACAGTGCCGGGTCCACCGCCAGGGACCGGAAGCCGGGGAACGTCCCGCGCAGGTCCAGGGTGCGCACCCGGGCGTCGGGGAACTCCTCCAGCGCGCGCACCACGGGCGCCTCGAAGCTGCCGAACGGCCCGGGCAGCACGGTCACCCGGACCGGTGCGCGGCGCCGCGGTGGCCGCGGCACCGGCTCCGCCGAGGCTCGGGTGAGCAGGGCGCCGACCCGGGTGGAGCGCAGCACGGAGAGCGTCTCGGCGGGGTGGTCCACCAGTGTCGAGGTCTCGCCGTCGGAGTGCAGCTCCCGGTGGAACAGCAGGTCTGCGGCCAGGGCGGCACGCCGGGCGGCGATGGTCAGGTCGTCGGCGTCCAGCGCCCGGTCCGCGGCGGCCAGCACCGCACCGGCCACCGCGTGCACGTCCGCCCCGGTCGCGGCGTGCGCACCCAGCTCGGCGAGCGTGCGGTAGCCGGTCACCAGCGCGTCGTCGCCCAGGCCGGTGACGGCGGAGCACGCCCTGGTCACCTCCAGCAGAGCGTCGTGCTCGCGCACCTGAGTCAGGTCGGCGAGCAGGTTCTCCAGCTTGCCGGGCAGCTCTGGCACCGGGAGCTGGTCGCGAGCGACCTGGGTCAGCGCCGCCAGCACCGGCTGCACAGCGGTCGGTTCGCTGCTGCCGCGCTCGCGCACGTGCGCAGCGCGCACGGCGGTGCGCAGCTGCCGGTCGGCCAGCTCCGCACCGAGCACCGCCTCGGCGTCCCGTGGCCCGGCGGTGCGCACCTGCGGGGCGAGCGATCCGAGCACCTGCAGCGCGGCCGCGGCGTCCTGGTCCAGGGCGACGACCACGGTGCTGCGGCGCAGCTCCCGCTTCAGCCAGGGGTCGAACTTCGCGGCGAGCGCTACCCGGTGGCGCCGCGGCGCGAGGCCGCCGGCGATCATCAGCACCGCGTCCCGGGCATCCCGCCTGCCGGTCCGTGCCCGCAGCTGGTGGGTCTCCTTCGCCGGGACCGCGGGCTGCTCACCGAGATGACCCCAGCGCACCGGCACCCGCTGCTCGTGCAGCGTGTCGAGGAGGGCGGCGAGCCGATCGGTGGGCGGTACTGTGGAGAGCACCAGGACTGCGCTGCGCGTGGGGCTCGCCCCCTCTCACCTCGCCGTCGGACTTGCTGAGGCCCCCGCGGGGCAGCCTCCACCGGGAATGCTACACAGACACGAGGGGGTCCCTTGACCGGTCACCAGCATCCGCCCGCCGCCGCCCGGCGGCTGGTGATCGCCTACGCGTTCCCGCCGTACGCGGACACGTCGGCGTTCGTGGCGGCGAAGCGGGTGCGCGCCCGCGGCGAGCCGGTGGACCTGGTGCAGAACGCGATGGACGAGATCCGCTCCCGGGACGAGTCCGCCGCGACCATCGCCGGGGGTCTGGTCCGTCGGCACCGGAGCCTGCCCACGCCGACGAGGTTCGGGTCCTGGCGCTCGATCGTCGCCTTCTGCGAGGAGGGGATGCGCACGCTGGCGCAGTGGCGAGCGCAGGGGGCGGCTTACCGGTCGATGTACAGCAGGGCGCACTTCATCGCCTCCCACTTCCTCGCCGCGAGCTACAAGACGGACCAGCCGCAGGTGCGGTGGGAGGCTGAGTTCTCCGACCCGCTGTCCCGGAACGCACTGGGCGAGCTGCGCAGCTCGCGGGTCGCCGCCGGCGACCTGCTCGAGCGGGTCCGCGCCGCGATCACCGGTGCCGGCGGCACCCTCCCGGAGACCGACAACGTCTATGTCTGGGGCGAGTACCTGACCCTGGCGCTGGCGGACGAGCTGCAGTTCATGAACGCGGCCCAGCGGGACTACGTCCTCGGTCTGTACCCGAGCGACGACCCCGTCGTCGTCCGCGCCCGGGACCGCGCCCGGATCTGCCCGCACCCGGTCCCAGATCCCGAGCTGTACCGGCAGCAGGACTCCGGCTACCCGCTGCCGGAGGGGCTGGTGCACATCGGCTACTTCGGCAACTTCTACCGGTCCCAGGATCCGGCTGCGCTGCTCGCCGCCTGCGCCGACCTGCAGCACAGCGGGCGGGGCGGGGTGCGGCTGCACCTGTTCGTCGGGGACGTGCCCGCGATGACCGCCGCGGTCCAGGCCGCCGGGGCGCGGGAGGTGGTGCAGTGCCACCCGCGGATGCCCTACCTGGAGTTCCTCAGCCTGTCCCGACGCATGGACCTCCTCCTCGCCGTCGATGCCAAGACCCAGCCCGGCCAGCAGCGCAACCCGGTGCTGCTGTCCAAGTGGAGCGACTACTCGGGCAGCGGAACCCCGGTGTGGGGGATCGTCGAGGAGGGCAGCGAGCTGGACCGCCAGGACCTGGCGCACCGGTCCCCGCTCGGGCACCGGACCGCCATCCTGCAGGTGCTGACCATGCTCAGCGAGACCGTGGCGCCGCGAGGAGGGCTCCGACCCGCTCGCTGAACACCGCCGGGTCGAACCGGCGCACCGCCTCCGCCCGGGCCTGCGCGGCGGCCCGGTCCCGCACCGTCGGATCGCTCAGCGCGTGGATCCGGGCAGCCGCCTGCGCCGGGTCGGTCGCCACCCACTGCGGAGGAAAGATCGCACCTGGTCCGGTCCCGCCCCGGTACACCGGCCAGTCCCGCACCACCGGCACGGCACCGGCCAACGCGCCCTCCACCACGGCCAGGTGGAACGACTCCCGGCGGCTGCTGCTCAGCACGAACCCCATCCGGGCAGCCTGCTCGGCCACCTCGTCGGTCTGCGGCACCAGCTCCACGTGCGCGGCCAGCGGCCCGTCCACCCGTGCCCAGAACGCCCGGGCGTAGGCCAGGGTGCGCTCGTCCCCCTCCCGCGGCAGCGGGTGGCCGACCAGCAGCAGCCGCCAGGTGGGGTCGCGCTGGAGCAGCTGCTCGAGCACGTCCAGCGTCCACGCCGGGTCCTTGACCAGCTTCCCCCAGCCGATCATGCCCAGGGTGCGGTCCGCCGCCGCCGACCGGGGCACGGTGAAGTGGTCGGGGTCCACACCGTGCTCGATCACGTGCACCCGTACCCCGTCCAGCCGGTCGCCGAGGATCGCCTGGGCGAGTCGGCGCAGCGGGGCGCTGACCAGCACCAGGTCGTCCACCCGGGACCAGTCGATCAGGTGCAGCCACGGGGAGAACAGGTCCATCCCGTGCGCCCGCACCACCAGCCGGGTCCGGGCCGGGCGCACCATCGAGGCCCACATGGCCCCGCGGTCTGCCCAGTCGGCGACGATCACGTCGTAGCCGGCCAGCACGTCGGCGTGCTTCTCCGGCGGCCCGCCGATCGCCGCGGCAGCACGGCCGTCCGGGTGCGCGGCCACCCGCCAGGCGAGCACGTCTGTGTTCATCCCCAACCAGGCGAACCGCCGGTCCAGGTCGGCGAGGGTGCGGACCGTCACCTGGCTGGCGGGCTGCTCCCGCAGCGCCGCGACCAGCGGCGCGGCGAACCGCGGGTAGGACCCGGGCAGCACCAGCACCCGCCTCCCGGCCGCGGCGGCACCGGCGGCGCCCACCGCCCCGGGCACGCCGACCGGGTCCGAGTCCGCCTCGGCCTGCTCCGGGTGCCGCGCGCCGGAGCCGAGCAGGTCGCCGAGCATGGTCGAGGCGCGCAGCGGACGGAGGAAGCTGGAGGGCTCGCGCGCCAGCGGCGGGTCGGTGACGTCGGCGTGCAGCACCGGGTGGAACAGCACCCGCATCGCCGCACCGAGCGCATAGGTCGCCCTCACCACCTCGCCGGCTGCCCAGGCTCCGTCCGCCGCTGCGATCGCCTCGGCCACCACCGGCCCGGGCACGTCGCCGGCGCCGGACTCGGTCAGCGCCATCGCCGCCGCCCAGGCCTCGGCCGTGGCCGCCCCGGCCGGTGCGATGCTCCGCACCCGGCGGGACCGGCGCCGAGCCTGCTCGTGCCGACCGGTGCGCACCAGCCGGTCGAGGGTGCCGAGCGCCGCCGCCTCCTGCTCCTGCCGCCGTCGCCGCAGCTCGTCGACGGCGTCCCGCCCGGTGCGCACGGCACCGTCCGTGCCGGGCCGGTCACCCAGCACCGGCACCAGCTGCTCGTCCAGCACCAGCACGGTGCTGCCGGCCGGCACCCGCAGCCCGGCGGGCACGCCCGGCCCGGCCGGGTTGGCGGACCGGTGCCCGCGCAGGCGTCGGCCGAAGAGTCGGGACCGGCCGCGCCCGCGCGGCTGGGCCGCCAACGCCGCCTCCTGCCGGAACGGCACCTCGGCCAGGCCCGCCGGCGGCCTGCCGGTCCCGGCGACCAGCTGCACCGGGCAGCCCAGCACGGCCAGGGCGCGCAGGTCGTCCTCGACCGCGGCGAAGCCGGCCCCGTCCGCCGCGACCACCAGCACGCCGGCCTGCCGGTCCTCCCTCGAGCTCACCCGGTCACAGTAGCCGAGCGGTGCCCTGCCCCGACCGGTGCGGCCGCAGCCGGCCCGGACCGGTGCGGTACAGTCCGTGCGGTGGACGGCAGCACCGGCGGGGCGCAGCAGCAGGCGCCGGTCGACGGCCTCCAGCTGCCGGCGAACGCCGTGATGGAGACGGTCGGCCGCTGGGTCACCCGCTACCCGGACGCCGCCTGGCTGGACCTGCTCGCCCAGCGCGCCTCCCGAGACCGGTGCACCGCTGCCGAGCTGGTCGCCCGGGTCCGGGCCGGGCAGGTCCGGGATGCCGACGTGCACCCGACCGACCTGGCCCACCTCGCCTGGCTACAGGCCACCGTGGCGACCACCCCGGACCAGCTCCGCACCGCCTTCCTGCTGTTCCGACGCGCGGTGCGGCACCGTTCCCGACCCGAGGTCGCCCAGCGGGTCTGGAACACCTGGGTGCAGGTCGCCGCCCTGGTCGGGGAGAGCGACGAAGCGGCCGAGACCGCCAGCGACCTGGCGCACCCGGACACCTGGTGGGCCGTGCGCACCGACCTGGCCAACCCGTTCCTGCATCCGGACGCCCCGGACCGGGACACCTGGCTGGACCGGTTCGGCCAGCCGTTCGTCGCCGGTGGCGTGGCCCCGTTGCGGCTCCTGGCGGACGAGGCAGCCAGCCCATTCGACCGGCTGGCCACCGCCGCCGCCCCGGACCGGGACGGGCCGCTGGTCTCCGTCGTCATGCCGGTGTTCAACCCGACCCCGAGCCTGCGCACCGCGGTGGCCTCGGTGCTCGCCCAGACCTGGCGCAACCTCGAGCTGGTCCTGGTCGACGACGCTTCCACCACCGGCACCGAGCACCTGGACGCGGTGGCCGGCCTGGACCCGCGGGTGCGGCTGGTCCGCGCGGAACGCAACGGCGGCGCCTACGCTGCCCGGAACCGGGGCCTCGCGGTGGCCCGCGGCGAGCTGGTCACCTTCCAGGACGCGGACGACTACGCCCACGCCCAGCGCCTGCAGCAGCAGGCCGAGGCCATCCTCGCCGACGAGGCGACGGTCGCCAGCGTGAGCCGCTCCGTGCGCGCCACCGACCAGCTCGCGATCACGAACATCGGTTACCGCCTCATCGCCGCCAACCTGTCCTCGCTGATGGTGCGCCGCGAGCAGGTGCTCCGCCGCCTGGGCGGGTTCGACGCCGTCCGCCGCGGAGCCGACACCGAGTTCCGGGACCGGGTCCGCCGCGTGTTCGGCACAGCGGCGCTGCACCGGATCGACCACCCGCTCGCCGTCGTCCAGCTCACCCCGTCCTCGTTGTCCCGCGGCGAGATGGGCTCGATCCACCGGCACACGGCCCGGGAGGCCTACATCGCCGCCGCGCACGGTTGGCACGACGCGACCGCCAGCCGCACCCAGGACCCGCACGTCCAGCCGCCGGCCCGGGCCCCGTTCCCGGCGCCGGCGCACGTCTCCGGACACACCGCCGAGGCCGCGGTCGCCGACGTCGTGCTGCTCGCCCCGGTAGAGGCCGGTGCCTTCGGCGGCGTCGGCCCGCTCGCCCGGGCGCTGGTCCAGGCCGGTCACCGGGTCGCGGTCAAGGAGTTCGTCGGCCCGGAGGCCACCGTGCACCGGCTCCGCGGCGTGGGCCCCGAGCTCGGCCGGCTGCTCGCCGAGGGCCGGGTGCGGTGGCTGCTGCCCACCGAACCGGTCACCACCGCCCTGGCGGTCGTGCACGACCCGCAGGCGCTGCTGACCATGCCTGCGCCGGTGCTCGCCTCGGTGTCCGCCGAGCAGCACCTGCTCATCGCACCGCCGGCACCGACCCGCCCGCTGGTGCATGCCGCCCAGCAGCAGCTGACCCGGGTCACCGGCCGGGACGCCTCCTGGCTGCCACCGACCGAGGACGCCCGCGCCGCCCTGGTCGCCGCCGGGGCCCGGACGCTACCGCCGGCGCTCTGGCACGTGGCGGCTGCCCCCGCCCGACCGTGGCGTGGCGTCGGGCACCCGGTGGTCGGCCTGGTCAGCCCTCGTCTGCTGCCGCACACCGTGCCCGACGACGAACGCCTCCTGCCGCTCGATGCGCGCACCCCGCTCTGGGCGTACGGTCCGTACCCCGCCCGCGTCGCCGACCGCCCGGTCACCCGGATCCGCGCCGACCGGCGGGCCTGGCCGCAGTTCCTCTCCCGGCTGTCGCTGTTCCTCGCCCCGGACGCCACCCTCTCCCGCCCGGTGCTGGACTGCTGGGCCGCCGGGGTGCTCGTGGTCGCGCACGCGCGGGCGCGCGCACTGATGGGTGGGAGTGCGCTGTACGTCGGTGACGAGCAGCATCCGGACCTCGATACCCTGCTCGAACGGCTGGCGGACGACCCCGCCGCAGGCGCGGCCGCCGTCGCAGCCGCGAGCAGCCGGAGCCGTACCAGCACGTCCCCGTCCGCGGTGGGAACAACCCTCGCCGCCATCATCACCATCCTGGAGGCCGGATGAGAGCGACCATCACTGTCGCCGGGATCCTCGCGCTCGCGCTCGGCGCCGGCGCACTCCTCGCCGCACTCACCGGCGAGGTGCACCTGGCCGTGGCCGCCACCGCCGCACTGGTCCTGCTCGCAGCCGGTGCCGGGGCCATCGTGCTGCTCCGCATGCACCGGGCGCAGCGGTCCCTGGCGCGCACCGTGCTGACCGTCTCGGAGCGGCTCACCGCCCTGGACCGGGACCTGGGTCGGCAGGCGCGGATGAGCAAGCGGGTGGACCAGCGGCTGGCCGCGCTGTCCTCCGACGTGCGCGGCGTCACCCGGGAGGTGCAGCGCGCCGGGGCGCAGACCCGGGAGCTGCTCGAGGTGCAGGAGGTGCGCCTGGCGGCCCAGGTGGACGAGGCGGAGGAGGCGGGCCGGCAGCGGCTGGCCACCGGCATCGGCCTGGCCGCCGCCGACGCGGCGGCGGCCGCCCAGCTGGTCGCCCTGTACCGGCCGGGCGCTCCGGTGGGGCTGTCCGGCCCGAGCCCGGGCCGGCTGCTGCCGCTGCTGCTCGCCGCGGTGGACGCAGCCCCGCGTCGGGTGCTCACCGTCGACCTGGGCGAGCAGGTGCTCTGGCTGGCCGGTGCGCTGCCGGCTGCTGAGATCGTCACGGTGCTGCCCGCGGACCAGGAGGACCCGCTCCGGAGGGCGGTCGCCCGGCACGGTCTGACCGACCGGGTGCACCTGCATCCCACCCATCGGCGGCGCCCCGACCTGGCGCACTACTACGACGACTGGTACGACCCGGACGGGTTGGTCGCAGGGTTCGACCTGCTCCTGCTCGGTCGGGGGACCCCGGCCGCGTTCCCCGCGGTACCGCTGCTCGCCCCGCTGCTCGGCGAGGGCGGCCTCGTGCTGCTCGTGGAGGACGAGGGGTCGCCGGTCCGGGCGTGGCGCGAGGCGGGCCTGGTCGAGGTGGACGAGGCGCTCAGTGCACCACCGGTGCTGGCGTTGCGACCGGCGCCGCGGTCAGCCGGTTGATCTCGGCGACGATCCGCGCGCTGTTCTCCCGGTCCCGGTAGGTGAAGAACGACGCCGCCCGCGCGCTGTACCGCTCCTCCCGGACGAACTCCCGCTCCGCGTAGCCGGCCAGGGCGGTGCGCACCTCCGCGGCAGTGGTGCACACCGGGCCGAACCCGTCCTCCTCCGGGGAGAACCACGAGGGTGCGCTGTGCCCCTGCGCGTACTCCTCCCGGTCGAACTGGGCGTACACCACCGGGGTGCCGGCGTAGGCCACGTCGAACTGCACCGACGAGTAGTCGGTGACCAGCGCCGCGCAGCCGCGCAGCAGCGCCGGGATGTCCGCGGTGGTACCGTCCAGCACCCGGATCCTCTCGCCCCCGGTGGCGTCGCCGGTGATCAGCCCGCTGAGGTTGTAGTGCGGGACCACGACCAGGTGCAGGTCGTGCCGCTCGAGCAGCTCGGTGGTGGCCGGGTCGCCGAGGAACCCGTCGATGAAGCGTTGGTAGGTGGAGCCCTGGTAGGGCACCTGGGCGGTGCTGTTCGGTGCGAACAGCTTGGGCACCAGGTAGCGCCGCCAGGTCGGCATGAACAGCACCATCCGGCTGCCGCGCTCCCGGACCAGCTGGTCGTACCGGGCCAGCCCGGTCTGCCGGAGCTGGCGCTGCAGGTACCCAGAGGTCTGTTCGATCGCGGCGGACTCCCGCTCACCGACGGTGCAGACCAGGTCGTAGCCGCCGTTGGCGCGTTTCATCGCTTCCGGGCTGAGGTGCACTCCGTGCTTGAGGTAGATCCGGTAGGCGCCCACCCGCCAGGCACACTGGTTCATGTACGCCCCGGGCCGCCAGCGGCTGGGCAGCATGTGCTTGATCGAGTAGGCGTTCGCGAGCACCTCGGCGTGCAGCATCAGCAGCCGGTGCCGCCAGGAGGAGCGCCAGACCACGTGGCCGAGCGAGCGTACTCGGGGCGCGAGCGGGCTGTCCCGGTCGATCACGTAGTACACCGGGGCCTCCGGGGCGGTGTGGCGCAGGTGCCGGAACAGGGCGTACCCGTTGTCCCGGGCGGTCTCTGGTCGTTCCCCGATCAGCCAGACCCGGCCGCGCGGGACGAACGGCCGGGTGAGTGCGCGCACCGGTCGGACCCAGGAGAACCGGCGCCGGTGCGCCACGAATGCCACCTCCCGGAGCAGGTTGCGCACCACCCAGCCGACACGGGCGGCCGTGCTCCACGAGCTCAGCCGGAGCCATGTGGCGGGGGTGCCGGCGCCGGGGAACACCTGGTAGCGCCGGGCCCCGACCGGCGTCGGCCGGGAGCACGCGAGCAGCCCGGATGACGGGCGGACGCCGGTCCAGTCCGCTCCGCCGGCCGGTGCCACCTCCAGCCGGAAGGCGCCGTCGGGCAGCTGGTCCACGGGCACCCGGAACCGGAGCGCGGAGCGGGTCCGGGACCCCACGGCGTTCACCCGCACCTCGACCGGGGCCTGCGTGGTCAGGGCCGCGGCACCGGCCCGCGGGCGCAGCCGGAGCCGGACCGAGGCCCCCTCCGGAAGGTCGGCGCCGGACAGCCGGATACCGATCCGCACCGTTCCGTCGGAGGCGTCGATGAACTCGCACTGGGGATTGAGGTGCATAGTGGGCTCACTCTATGGCGGACGCGGAAAGGTGATGCCGGTCACGTCGAACCAAGTGCTCCCGGTCTGGGCCAATATGTGCCCAGATCACGCGGTTCTCATCGCTTTCCTGACTTCGGCCAGGTCAGGGGCGGTCCGGTGGCCTAAGACACAGTGCGAAGAGAGTTGCGCTACTTGGTGCCGATGCTCTAGGTTCTACTCGAACCCACCATCGTGAGTTGGTCTGCCGAGTTGGCTTGCGCCCGCACTGCAGACTGGAAGGCACGGGTAGTGGGGACCACTGAAAGACAACCTACCTGTGACCTTGAGGAGGTCTACAAATGGGTAAGCTTACCCGTCGCGGTTCCATCATCGGGACCGCTGCACTCGCTGGGGCGCTCGCCTTC
>CAZMDO010000012.1:0-26633 GCA_964564445.1 uncultured Ruaniaceae bacterium
AGGACGTGGTGCAGACCTTCTTCGACATCGACCACGAAGAGATGGTCATCGTCCGGGACATCGAGGTCTACTCCACCTGCGAGCACCATCTGCTGCCGTTCCACGGGGTGGCGCACGTGGGCTACATCCCCTCCGAGAGCGGCACGGTGACCGGACTGAGCAAGCTCGCCCGGCTGGTGGACGTCTACGCCAAGCGCCCGCAGGTGCAGGAGCGGCTCACCACCCAGGTGGCCGACGCCCTGGTGCGGCTGCTGGCTGCGCGCGGGGTGATCGTGGTGGTGGAGTGCGAGCACCTGTGCATGTCGATGCGTGGGGTGCGCAAGCCCGGATCGCGCACGGTGACCTCCGCCGTCCGGGGCATGATGCGCAACAGCGCCACCCGTGCCGAGGCGATGAGCCTCATCGCCCGGGGCTGAGCGAGCCGGCACCGATAGGGTGGTCGGGTGACCTCGAGGACGCTCGTGATGGGGGTGGTCAACGTGACCCCCGACTCCTTCAGCGACGGCGGGCAGTGGTTCGAGACCGACGTCGCCATCGCGCACGGCCGCACGCTGCTGGAGCAGGGGGCGGACATCGTGGACGTCGGTGGGGAGTCCACCCGGCCCGGTGCCCAGCGGGTCGCGCAGGACGAGGAGATCGACCGGGTGCTCCCGGTGGTGCAGGCGCTGGTCGCCGGCGGCGCCTCGGTGAGCGTGGACACGATGCGCGCTGCTGTGGCCGATGCTGCCCTGGCGGCCGGCGCCACCCTGATCAACGACGTCTCCGGCGGGCTGGCCGACCCGGAGATGACGAGCGTGGTCGCCGAGCGCGGCTGCCGGTACGTCGTCTCCCACTGGCGCGGCCACTCCGACGTGATGACCGACCGTGCGGTCTACAGCGACGTCACGGCCGAGGTGCTCGCCGAGCTGGGCGAGCGGGTGGACGCACTGCGCGCCGAGGGGGTGCGCGCCGAGCAGATCGTGCTGGACCCGGGCCTGGGGTTCGCGAAGGACGCCGAGCACAACTGGCGTCTGCTCGCCGATCTGGACCAGCTGGTCGGGCTGGGTTTCCCGGTGCTGATCGGCGCGTCCCGGAAGCGGTTCCTCGGCCAGCTGCTGGCCGAGGCGGGCTCGGAGTCGATGCCCGCGTTCCGGGACCGGGCCACGGCAGCGGTGAGCACCCTGGCGGCGGCCAAGGGCGTGTGGGCGGTGCGGGTGCACGACGTGGCCGGTAGCGTCGACGCCATCCGGGTGGCCCAGGCATGGCGGGAGGCTGAGAATGAACGACGAAACACCTAGGGCAGGCGGTCCGGCGGGAGCCGGCGGCCAGCGCGACGAGATCCGGCTCAACGGACTGGGCGGTGTGGGCCACCACGGGGTGCTCGAGGAGGAGCGCCGCGACGGTCAACCCTTCCTCGCCGACCTGGTGCTCCGCGTGGACACCTCCGCCGCGGCACTCGGCGACGACCTGGCCCGCACGGTCAACTACGCCGAGGTCGCCCAGCAGGTGGTGGCGGTGATCGAGGGCGAGCCGGTGAACCTCATCGAGACCCTGGCCGGTCGGATAGCCCGGGTGGTGCTCGAGCACCAGGCCGTGCAGGAGGTCACGGTCACCGTGCACAAGCCGGAGGCCCCGGTCGGGGTGCCGTTCACCGACGTCGAGGTGACGATCACCCGCACGCGCGCCGACGCGCTGCCTGCTCTGGGGGCCGCCGCCCCGGCCGAGCCGGTGGCCGCCGAGGCCGCGCCTGCGGTGATGCCCGCCGCCGTCCCCCCGGAGCCGGTGGCTGCGCCGGCCGAGCCGGCAGCGTCCCCGCCCGAGCCGGAGGTGGGCGGGCCGGACCTGGACGCCGCACCGGACCAGCCGGTGCCGGTGGTCATCGCCCTGGGCGGCAACATCGGTGACGTGCGCGCCACGTTGCGTGCCGTCGTCGCCGACCTGCGGTCCATGGCGGGGCTCACCGTGGAGGAGGTCTCGCCGCTGGCGCGCACCGCCCCGGTGCTCGCCCCGGACGCGGTGGCCCAGCCGGACTACCTGAACGCCGTGGTGCTGGCCACCACCACGCTCTCGCCGATGGCGCTGCTGACGTCCATGCAGGGTCTGGAGAACGCCTACGGCCGCCGCCGGACGGTGACCTGGGGTGAGCGCACCCTCGACCTGGACCTGATCGTCTACGACGGTGTCACCTCCACCGACCCCGAGCTCTCCCTGCCGCACCCGCGGGCCAGCGAGCGTGCGTTCGTGCTGGTGCCCTGGGCCCAGGCCGACCCGGATGCGTTCCTGCCCGGGCTGGGCGGTGGTCCGGTGGCCTCGCTCGCCGAGACCGCCCCGGACCGTGGCGGGGTCCGCTGGCTGGCGCTGGACTGGCTGGAGGAGCCGGTGCGGCCCGGACCCGGTCCGGAACGACCCGAGCCGGTGGCGGGGGCTGCCGCTGGTGCGGGGGCTGCCGCTGGTGCGGGGGCTGCCGCTGGTGCGGGTGCCGCGGCTGGTGCGGGTGCTGCGCCTGCCGGGGGCGCCCCGGGCGCTGCCGACGGTGACGAGCATGCGGACAGCTCGGACAGGTTGAGCAGTTCGGACAGCTCGGACAGTTCGGACAGCGCGGCCGGCGACGGCTACGGACCGGACGGGGATGCTGGGGACGGCCCGGAGGGCTCAGACGGCGCGGTCGGCACCGCCGGGGAGGACTCGCCCGGCGCAGCCGGGGACGGCTCGGACGCTGACGGGGTCGGTGACGCTCCCGGCGCCGGCAGCCAGGAGAGCCTGGAGGACCTCGAGCTGCTGGCACGGGGCGATGCCGAGCCGGAGAGCCCGGCAGCGCCGGGCGCTGCCGACGAGCCCGAGCAGGCCGCCGGGACCGACGAGCCCCAGCAGCCCGCCGAGGGCGAGGAGTCCCAGCGCCTCCCGTCAGAACCACGCGCTGCCGATGCGGCTGCCGGTCCGACGAGCCGCCCCGGGCGGGCCAGCTTCCCACCGCCTGCGGCCCCCGAACCGGAGGCCGCGGTCCCGGAACCGGTGGCCGGCCAGGACTCCGACGGTCCTGAGGCGCTCAGCACCGCCGACGAGCAGGGCTTCGCGCCGCCGGCGCCGCACGCCGAGTGGGCACCCCGCGCCGAGGCGCCGCCGCACGCAGCGGCCCCCGAGCCGGAGGCCGCACCTGAGCCAGCGGCGGCACCCGAACCGGGGGCAGACTGGTCGGCCGCACCCGGGCCCACCGAGCGGAGCGAGGCCACCCACGCCGGCGAGGCAGACGCAGCGGACGCAGCGGACGCCGGCTCCGACCCGGACGAGGGCGGCTGGTTCAACTCCCCGCCCGCCGGCACCGGGTCCGAGCCCGGTGCGGCGAACCCGCCCTGGGCCGCGCCGACGGAGGAGAGCGACGCTCCGCGGCTGGCGCCGAAGTGGCAGCCGCTGCGGCGGCACACCGACACCTGATGACTCGGCTGCGCTGGTCGACGCTGGGCGCGGTCACCATCGTCGTCGGCACGCTCTCCGCCGTGGGCCTGCGGTGGTGGACGACCCGCGGCAACGTGCCGGTCACGGTGCCGCTGCTGCTCGCCGGTGTGCTGCTCGCCCTGGCGGGGCTGGTGCTGGTGTTCGGCCTGCGGGTGCGCCGGGACGTCCGCGAGCACACCCTGGACGACCCGGTCGGCGCCAGCCGGGTGCTGGTGCTCGGCCAGGCCGCAGCGGTCACCGCCGCCATCCACGTGGGTTACCTGCTCGCCCAGCTCGGCCTGGCGCTGCCACGCTGGGACGCACCCGAGCCGCGCTCCCAGGCCCTGCGGGTGATCGCCTGCCTGGCCGCCGCGGTGGCGCTGGGCGCGGCCGGTATGCTCACCCAGCACTTCTGCCGGGTACCCCCGGAGGATGAGGACGACGACGAGGGCTCCGGCGGCCACCAGCCCGGGGCCGCTGCGTGACCACAAGGCCCCGGGGCCGACTGGTGGAAGTCCACCGCGCGGTTGACGCGACCCGGCGTGCTGTCGGCAACAATGGGCACATGGACTCCGACGCAGCGTTCGACCTGGACGGGATCACCTGGCAACCCGTCTCGCCCAAGCTGGCCCCGGTGCGGGTGACGATCGCCGTGATCGCGCTCGGGCTGCCGCTGCTCGCCGGGCTGGTGCTCGCGATCATCTTCGGCGGCTGGGTGTGGTCGGCGCCGGTGGCGCTCGCGCTGCTGCTGGTCTGGGTGCTCTGGCTCGTGCCCCGCCAGGTGCGGGCGATCCGCTACGCCGAGCTGGACGAGGACCTGCTCATCCGCAAGGGTGTGATGTTCCGATCGCTCGTGGTGGTGCCCTACGGCCGGATGCAGTACGTGGAGGTGCAGGCCGGCCCGGTGGCCCGCTCCCGCGGGATCGCCGAGGTGCAGCTGCACACCGCTTCCGCCCAGTCCGACGCCTCCATCCCCGGCCTGCCCGAGGCCGAGGCCGCTCGACTGCGCGACCAGCTCACCGCCCGCGGTGAAGCACGGTTGGCGGGTCTGTGAGCAGCCCGCAGCACACCCCGGACGGGCATCCCACCGGCCAGTCGCCACCGCACCCCGGCGGCTCCGGCACCCGCGACGACGACGGCGTGGAGTGGCACCGGGTGCACCGGGTCACCCCCGTGCTCAACGCCTGGAAGGTCGCCGCCGCGATGTTCGCGATCTTCGTCTGGCAGTACAACGACACGGTCGGTCAGCTGGACCTGCCGGTCCCCACGGTCCTGCTGATCATCGTCGGGGTGATCATCGTCGGGTCGCTGATCGGCCTCGGGTTCTCCACGCTCGCCTGGTCGCGCACCAGGTACGGCCTCTCCGACGAGAGCGTGTTCCTGCACTCCGGCATCCTGTTCCGCCAGCAGCGGCACGTGCGCCTGGACCGGATGCAGACCGTGGACGTCACCCAGCCCCTGCTCGCCCGGATCACCGGGTTCGCGGCGCTGAAGATCGAGAGCGCCGGTGGCGCCGGCTCCAACCTCACCCTGCAGTTCCTGCGCGAGGACACCGCCCGGCAGCTGCGCAACGACCTGCTCGCCCGTGCCGCCGGCCTGCGCGTGGGCCGGGGACGCGGTGGCGCCGGCACCGTGCCGGCGACCGGCGCAGCGGGCCACGGCCCGGGAGCCGCAGCACCGGAGACCGGCGCCGCGGCACCGGAGGCGCCCGAGCGGGCCGTGCTCAGCCTCACCGCCGGCCGCCTGCTCGGCTCCCTCGCCCTCTCCATCGGCATGGTGGTGATCAGCCTCTTCTTCCTCGGACTGCTCGTCGCGGTGATCGTCACCCGGAACGTCGGGCCGATCTTCGCCGTCGGCGCACCGCTGCTCGGCATCGGTGCGTACTGGTGGGGCCGCTTCGCCGGTGAGTTCTCCTTCCGGGTGGCCACCTCGCCCGACGGCATCCGCGTGCGGCAGGGCCTGCTGGAGACCAAGGCGCGCACCATCCCGCCTGGCCGGGTGCAGGCGGTGCGGCTCGCGCAGCCGCCGATGTGGCGGATCAAGGGCTGGTGGCGGATCAGCGTGA
This sequence comes from uncultured Ruaniaceae bacterium, assembly GCA_964564445.1. GTDB lineage: Bacteria > Actinomycetota > Actinomycetes > Actinomycetales > Beutenbergiaceae > Ruania. Next base: position 5,477 of record CAZMDO010000012.1, read on the forward strand.
ACATCGCCGGCTACGGACCGGACGAGACCGCCGGCACCGTGCTCTACCCGGTGGCCACCGAGGAGGAGGCCGCCCAGCTGCTCTACCTCGTCCAGCCCGATCTGGGCACCGACCGTCCGATCGACCTGCTGCACACCGGGCTGGTCGGCACCGGCGATGCCGAGGGTTTCGTCACCACCCCGCGCCGCGCCCGCTGGCTCGACCCGCTGATCTGGCGCCGGAACGGCTACCGGCTCACCAGCACCGCCACGCTGCTGCGCACCGGCCGCTGGTGGCGCTCGCTGATACTGGTCCCGCACGAGCGCGTGCAGTCCCTGGGCATGGAACAGGGACCGCTGGCCCGCACGCTCGAGCTGGCCGACATCGCCGTGCACTCCACCCCTGGCCAGATCGTCCCGCGGGTGGCCCACCTCGACCTCGGTGTCGCCCGTACCCTGCTCCGGGACCTCACCGAGCACGCGCGCCTCGCGCGGCGCAGCGCTGGTCCGGAGCGCTGGATGGAGGGCGCCGGCGTCGAGACCCCCGGCCCTGCGGACCCACCGCTGCCGGACGCTGCCGCGCTGCGCGCGAGCTTCGGCGGCATCCTGCCCTCCCGCGGGTCGGAACCGGGCCGGGGTGGTGCCGAGCCGCCGGCGCCGGGCAGCGGTGGTGCCGAGCCGCCGGCACCGGCACACCCGCCCGCGACCGCCCCCACCAGGCCCGGCTCGGACGAGGACGGCCCGCCGCTCCCGCAGTAACGCGAGGGCAGTCGCCCCCGCCCGTGCACCGTCCCGCGCCGAGTGCGCGACAATGGCCCGCGTGACTTCCCGCCCAGGCCGCCTCGGAGTCGGTGTCGTCGGCGCCGGCCGCGTCGGCACCGTCCTCGCCAACGCCCTGCGTTCCACCGGCCACGCCGTCGTCGGCGTCAGCGCCACCTCGCAGGACTCCCGCGACCGCGCCGACGCCCTGCTCCCCGGTGTCCCGGTGCTCGAGGTGCCCGAGGTGGTCGAGCGCAGCGAGCTTCTGCTGCTCACCGTGCCCGACGACGTGCTCGGCGAGCTCGTCGCCGGGCTCGCCGCCCTGGGTGCCTTCCAGCCCGGCCAGCTCGTGGTGCACACCGCCGGCCGCTACGGCGTGGAGGTGCTCGCCCCCGCCCGCGCCCGCGGCGCCATCCCGCTGGCGATCCACCCGGCGATGACCTTCACCGGCACCAGCGTGGACCTCGGCCGCCTGGTCGGCGCCCCGTTCGCGGTCACCGCCGACGCGCCGGTGCTGCCCATCGCGCAGGCGCTCGTGGTGGAGATCGGCGGTGAACCGGTGGTGCTGGAGGAGTCCGCCCGCGGGCTCTACCACGCGGCGCTCGCCCACGGCGCGAACCACCTGGTCACGCTGGCCAGCCAAGCCATCCGGGTGCTCGAGTCCGCCGGAATCCCCGACGGCGGTGCTCTGCTCACCCCGCTGCTCACCGCCGCCCTGGACGGTGCGCTGCGCGGCGGGGAGACCGCCCTGACCGGCCCAATCGTGCGCGGGGACGCCGGCACGGTGACCGAGCACGTCGCCGCCCTCGCCGCCCTCGCCGGCGCCCACCCCGAGCTGGCCGACGTGCCCAGCAGCTACCAGGCCCTCGCCCGCGCCACCGTGCAACGAGCCCTCGCCGGGCGACGTATCGGCGAGGTGCAGGCCACCACCCTGCTGGACGCGCTCACCGCCCCCGACCAGGGTGCCCCGGACGTGCCAACGACGACCCCGACGCCCGGTGCGGGACCTGAGCAGGGTGGGCCCGCCGTCGTGCACACCATCGCTGAGCTACGCACGGTGCGTTCGAGGTGGCAGGGGAGCACCGCCGTCGTGATGACCATGGGTGCCCTGCACGCCGGGCACCTGGCCCTGGTGCAGCACGCGCGCACGGTCGCCGAGCACGTGATCGTGACCATCTTCGTGAACCCGCTGCAGTTCGGCGCGGGCGAGGACCTCGAACGCTACCCACGCACGCTGGAGTCCGACCTGCGCGACCTGGCCGGGGAGGGGGTGGACCTGGTCTTCGCGCCGTCCGCGGCCGAGATGTACCCCGACGGCGAACCTCAGGTCTGGGTGCGGGCCGGCACCATGGGCAGCGTGCTGGAGGGGGCGCAACGTCCGGGCCACTTCGACGGCATGCTCACCGTGGTCAACAAGCTGCTGCACCTGACCAGCCCGGACGTGGCCGTGTTCGGCCAGAAGGACGCCCAGCAGCTCGCCCTGGTGCGCCGCCTGGTCGCCGATACGAACCTGCCGGTGCGCATCGACGCGGTGCCGATCGTGCGCGAGGCGGACGGGCTGGCGCTGTCCAGCCGGAACGTCTACCTCGACGACACCGAGCGCGAGGTGGCGCTGGTGCTCTCCCGGACGGTTGCCGCCGCCGAACGCGCCGGAGCGCAAGGACTGCCCGCCGCCGAGGTGCTCGCGGCCGCCCGTGCGGTGATGGCAGAGGCCGACCCCGGGGTGCTCGACGACCCTGGTGTGGGTGACGACCCCGGTGTGGGTGACGACCCTGGTGTGGGTGACGACCCCGGGGCGCCCGGAGCATCCGGGGGGCCCGGCGCCGCCGCAGACGGGAACATCGCGGCCGCCACCGGTGTTGCACCAGGGCCGGATGAGGTGAGATTGGTCACCTGTGACTACCTCGAGCTCGTCGATGGGGGCACCATGGAACCCGTACCAGCACAGCGCAGCAGCGGCACCGCCCTGCTCGTGACCGCCGCACACGTGGGCCGGACCCGGCTGCTGGACAATGTGATCGTGCGCTGGCCGCAGGCCGGCGTGGCAGTGGGAGAGAAGTGATGACCAGCCTGATGCGTCCGATGATGGTGGGCAAGATCCACCGCGCCACGGTGACGCAGGCCGACCTGCACTACGTCGGCTCGATCACCATCGACGCCGACCTGCTCACCGCCGCCGACCTGCTCGAGGGCCAGCAGGTGGACGTCGTGGACATCACCAACGGCTCCCGGCTGACCACGTATGCCATCGCCGGCCCGGCCGGTTCCGGCGAGGTGTGCATCAACGGCGCTGCCGCGCACCTGGTGCATCCTGGCGACCTGGTGATCATCATCGCCTACGGGCTGATGTCCGACGCCGAGGCCCGTAGCTACGACCCGCACGTGGTGCACGTGGACGCCGAGAACCGGATCCGGGCGCTCGGCAACGACCCCGGTGCGGTGCCCGCCGGCAGCGGCCTGGCCACCGCCGCAGTGGGTTGGCACGGGGCGTGAGCCGAACCATCCCGCGGTGATCGTACGATTGAGACGTGACCGAGACCGCCGAGACCACCCCGACCTCCGCCGCGACGGAGGCTGACGCCGACCACCCCGACGCCCCCGAGCAGGTCCGGGTGCGGCAGGCCAAGCGTGAGCGGATGCTGGCCGCCGGCACCGACCCCTACCCGGTGGGGGTGCCGGTCACGCACACGATCGCCGAGGTGCGCAGCACCTACGCCGACGCCCTGGAGCCCGGGCAGGAGACCCAGGACGAGGTCGGCGTCTCCGGCCGGGTGGTGCACCTGCGCAACACCGGCAAGCTGTGCTTCGTCAAGGTGCAGGACGGCGGCGGGCAGACCCTGCAGTACATGCTCTCCCAGGGCGAGGTCGGCAAGGAGGAGCTCGACCGCTTCAAGGCGGACGTGGACCTGGGGGACCACCTGTTCGTCCACGGCCGGGTGATCGCCTCCCGGCGCGGGGAGCTGTCCATCTTCGCCGACTCCTGGGCGCTGGCCGCCAAGTCGTTGCGGCCGCTGCCGGTGCTGCACAAGGAGTCCTCCGAGGAGAACCGGGTCCGGCGCCGGCACGTGGACCTGATCACCCGCCAGGACGCACGAGACATGGTCCGGCTCCGGGCGGCGGTGGTGCGCTCGTTGCGGGAGACGTTCCACTCCCGGGACTTCCTGGAGCTGGAGACCCCGATGCTGCAGACCATGCACGGGGGCGCTGCCGCACGCCCGTTCAGCACTCATATGAATGCGTTCGACATCGAGCTGTTCCTTCGTATTGCCCCGGAGCTGTTCCTCAAGCGTGCCGTGGTGGGCGGAATCGAGCGGGTCTTCGAGATCAACCGCAACTTCCGGAACGAGGGCGCTGATTCCACCCATTCCCCAGAATTCGCGATGCTCGAGGCCTATGAGGCCTACGGCGATTACAACACCATGGCGGCCCTCACCCGGGACCTGGTGATCACCGCGGCAACCGACGCGCTCGGAACCACTGAGGTCACCCTTCCCGACGGCACGGCTTATGATCTCGGCGGGGAATGGGCCGACATTCAGCTCTACCCCTCGCTGTCGGCGGCATGCGGTGAGGAGATCACTCCCGACACCAGCCTCCAGCGACTCCTTGAGCTTGCCGAGGAAGTCGGCCTGTCCATCGACCCCAAGACCGCGATCAGCGGAAAGGTCGTGGAGGGGCTGTGGGAACACTTCGTCGGTGACACCCTCTATGCGCCCACCTTTGTGCGCGACTTCCCGATCGACACCTCCCCGCTGACCCGGGCGCACCGGTCCATTCCCGGCGTCGCGGAGAAATGGGACCTGTACGTGCGCGGCTTCGAGCTGGCCACGGCCTACTCCGAGCTGGTGGACCCGGTGGTGCAGCGCGAGCGCTTCGAGGCCCAGGCCCGCCTCGCGGCCCGCGGGGACGACGAGGCCATGGGCGTGGACGAGGAGTTCCTGCAGGCGATGGAATATGGGATGCCACCCTCGGGCGGAATGGGAATGGGCATCGACCGGTTGTTGATGGCCATGACCGGGCACGGAATCCGCGAGACCATCCCGTTCCCGCTCGTGAAGCCGTTGGCGCGCTGATGGCCAGCTTCACCGACATCGTCGTGGCACTCGCCCCACCATTGGGTCTGGCGACGTTGTTCCTCATCGCAATTCGCGCGATGATCACCGCCGACCGAAGGGAACGGCGCGCACAAGCCCGAGCCGAGGCACAGCTGCACGAGAACAGTAATCCGGGCGACGATCCGCACTGAAACTTGTATAGCTTTTGACACGGTTACTATTGCCGTGCCAATGTTGCTTCCCGACGTGGTATTCGCCACGACGAGTCAGCGACGAAGGAATGTGCGATGGCCCAGAAGGTTCGCGTCCTGCTTATCGACGATGTCGATGGTTCCGACGCCGAAGAGACGGTGACGTTTGCGCTGGACGGCGTCACCTATGAGATTGATCTGAATGCGAAGAATGCCGGCAAGCTGCGCGATGCATTCGCCCCCTGGGTCGGGCTGGCCCGGCGCAGCGGTGGCCGCAAGATCGCCGGTCGCCGGGGTGCGGCACGCAGCGGCCCCTCGGAGTCCCAGAAGATCCGCGAGTGGGCCAAGCAGAACGGCTACCAGGTCAGCGACCGTGGCCGTGTCTCCGCCGAGATCCGCGAGGCCTACGCCAAGGCTCACTGAGCGTCGGCAGCCGGCTCGCTGAGTGCCGGCGGCCAGCTCATCGGGCCCGGCCCGAGCGGGTGCAGGCGGCTCGCTGAGGCCCGACACCACAGGTCATGGCACTCCATCGTAGGGTGGGGTGCCATGACCATGGTGAGGCAGTTCTGGATCGGTACCAAGGCTCAGGACTCATCCAGCGGAATCTGGCGTTTCTACAAGGGCGCAGGCAGCTCGTGGAGCGAGGTCACGGCGGTGCTGATGGCCGTCGCACCCAGTCCCACGTTCCTGGCTGTGCACCCGCACGCCGAGCGGCTCTACGCCGTCGGCGAGGGCAGCAACGGCAAGGTCGCCTCCTACGACGTGGGCACCGACTGCTCGCTGCACCGCACCGGGACCGTGGCCAGTGGTGGCCAGGGCCCCTGTCATCTGCTCGTGCACCCGCAGGGCCAGTGGCTGTACGTGGCGAACTACGGCGATGGCACGCTCGGCGCGATCGAGCTGACCGAGGCCGGTGACGTGGGCGAGCAGGCGCTCACCTTCGGCCACACCGGCTCCGGCCCGGTGACCGACCGGCAGGAGGGCTCGCACGCGCACTTCTGCGCACTCAGCCCCGGTGGCGACTGGCTGCTGGTCAGCGACCTGGGCACCGACCAGCTGCGTGCCTACCCGCTGGCGGAGGGCATGCCGACCGACGAGCCGGTGCTCACCGACCTGCCCGCCGGCTTCGGCCCCCGTCACCTGACCGACGACGGCGACTACCTGTACGTGGCCGGTGAGCTCAGCGGCGACGTGGCCACCGTGGACTGGGACGAGGGCAGCGGCCGCGGCGAGGTGGTGCACACCACGGCGGCGTCCGCCGCGGACGGCGAGCACCTGCTCTCCCACATCGAGCGCGCCGGGGACCGGCTGCTGGTGGGCGTGCGCGGTGCGGACACCCTGGCGACCCTGGCGATCGCCGAGGACGGGGCGAGCACCCGCCTGCTCGGCGAGGTGCCGACCGCCACCTGGCCGCGGCACCTGACCGTGGCCGGGGAGTACGTGCTGGTGGCCGGGGAGAACGCCGACGAGGTGGCCGTGCACCCGTTCGCCGACGGGCAGGTCGGCGAGGTGACCGACCGGATCGCTGTGCCCGGCCCGATGTGCGTGCTGCCGATGTGAGCCAGCGCCGGGCGATCGATACTTCGTTCGGCCGGGCGTGACCCGGGAGCACGACCCACCGGGCCAGCTGCCGAGTGAATCGATTCACGCCGAGGGGGTGGCGGGTGGGCGTGCATCGAGCAGTGCCGGTGATGCGGCACACTGGAACCATGACCTACACGCTGGTACTGCTCCGTCACGGCGAGAGCGAATGGAACGCGAAGAACCTGTTCACCGGCTGGGTGGACGTGCCGCTGTCGGAGAAGGGGGTGGCCGAGGCCGAGCGCGGCGGCACGCTGCTCACCGAGGCCGGTGTGCTGCCGGACGTGGTGCACACCTCGCTGCTGCGCCGCGCGATCACCACCGCGAACCTCGCCCTGGACGCCGCCGACCGGCATTGGATCGACGTCAAGCGGTCCTGGCGGCTGAACGAGCGGCACTACGGGGCGCTGCAGGGCAAGGACAAGAAGCAGATCCGCGAGGAGTTCGGCGAGGAGCAGTTCATGACCTGGCGGCGCTCCTACGATGTGCCGCCGCCGGCGATCGAGCCCGGCAGCGAGTTCTCCCAGGACGCCGACCCGCGCTACGCCGGTGAGCCGATCCCGGCCACCGAGTGCCTCAAGGACGTGCTCGCCCGCGCGCTGCCCTACTGGGAGGGCGAGGTGGTGCCCGACCTGCGCGCCGGCAAGGTGGTGCTGGTGGCCGCGCACGGGAACTCGCTGCGCGCCATCATCAAGCACCTGGACGGCATCGACGACGCCACCATCGCCGGGCTGAACGTGCCTACCGGCATCCCGCTGGTCTACGACCTCGACGAGGACCTCAAGCCGACCCTGCCCGGCGGCCGCTACCTCGACCCGGAGGCGGCCAAGGACGCGATCGCAGCGGTGGCCAACCAGGGTCGCTGACCGCCGGTCACCAACTCGCCACCCGCGCCGCCCCGCTGCTCACCCGCCCCGCCGCCCTGCTGCTCCCGTGAATCGATGCACTCGGCAGCTGGCGCGGTGGGTCGTGCTCCCGGGTCACGCCCGGCCGCAGGAAGTGCCGAACCGGCTGGGCGGGGCTGGGTGCAGCGGCCGGCTGGGCGGGGCTGGGTGCAGCGGCCGGCTGGGCGGGTCGGCATGCTGCCGGTGACGGCGGAGCGTCAGTCCGCGGTCACCGGCTCCAGGTCTCCGGTCACCAGGTAGGCGATCCGCTGGGCCACCGACACCGCGTGGTCACCGAAGCGCTCGTAGAAGCGGGCGAGCAGGGTGACGTCGACCGTCTGGGGCACCGTGCCGGCCCAGTCCTCGGCCAGCGTGGTGGTGAACGTGCGCTGGTGCAGGGCGTCCAGCACGTCGTCGTCGGCCTCCACCTGGGCGGCCAGGGCGACGTCGTGGGTCTCCAGCAGCCGGACCACGTTGCCGGCCACCGTGTTCGCCGCCTCCGCCAGCTCGGCGAATACCGGCGCGGCCTGCTCCGGGAGCACCTCGGCCGGGTAGCGCAGCCGGGTGACCTGGGCGATGTGCCGGGCCAGGTCGCCCATCCGCTCGATCGAGGCGCTGATCCGCAGACCGGAGACGATCACCCGTAGATCGGTGGCCACCGGCTGCTGGCGGGCCAGCAGGGTGATGCACCGCTCGTCCAGGTCGCGCTCGATGGCGTCGATGGCATCGTCGGCGGCGATCACCTGCTCCGCCAGCTGCAGGTCCGCGGTGCTCAGCGCGATCGACGCCTCCCGCACCCCGGTCTGCACGTGCCTCGCCATCTGCAGCAGCCCTTCGCCGACCTGGCTGAGCTCCTGCTCGAAGATCGCCCGCATGCTCTGATCCGTCCTCTCCTGGGCACCGGTGGATGCCACACACCCTCTGACCGTCTCACGGCTGTGTGAACATCGGCGGACGCTCAGGTGAACATCGGGCGTACGCCCCAGCAGGACGCCGGTCGTGGCCGGTCTCGGCACTAGTCTGACCGGTGTGGAGCAGATCTGGCTTGTCGTCGGGGTCGGGCTGCTGGGCCTGTTCGTCGGCGCCAGCGCCGCGCTCGCGTTCCGCGTCTCCGAGGCGGCCCAGCGCAGCGAAGGAGCCGCCGATGTCCCCACCGGTGCGGTCTCGGAGGAGGTGGCGGCGCTGCTCTCGGCGCTCCGGTCCACCTCGGTGCTGCTCGGCCCGGACGACGAGGTGCTCCGCGCCACCCCGGACGCCTACAGCGCGGGCCTGGTCCGCGCCGGTCAGCTGACCCACCCGGCGCTGGCCGACCTGGTGGCCCGGGTGCGCCGCACCGGCACCGGGGCGGAGGAGCAGATGATGGTGCCGCGCTCCAGTGTGCCCGGCTCCGACCGGCTGGCCTTCGACCTGAGCGTCACGCCGATGAGCGGGGGCCGGGTGCTGGTGCTCGCCGACGACCGCACCGCCGAGCGGCGGGTGGAGGAGGTGCGCCGCGACTTCGTGGCCAACGTCTCGCACGAGCTGAAGACCCCGGTCGGGGCGATCGCGCTGCTCGCCGAGACCGCGGCGGACGCCGCCGAGGATCCGGAGGCCGTCCGGCACTTCGCCACCAGCATGCAGCGCGAGACCACCAGGCTCTCCGCGCTGGTGCAGGAGATCATCGAGCTCTCCAGGCTGCAGGCACCCGAGAGCGAGGTGGACTTCGTGGACGTGGCGCTGGAGGGGGTGATCGCCGAGGCAGTGGACCGAGTACGGGTGGAGGCCGACGCACGCCAGGTGAGCATCGCCGTCGGCGGACGTACCGACCTGCACGTGCTGGGCGACCACGCCCTGCTGGTCACGGCTCTGCGCAACCTGCTGGACAACGCGCTGCGCTACTCCCCGGAGGACACCCAGGTGAGCATCGGCGTACGCGCCACCGCCGACATCGCCGAGATCGCCGTGGTGGACCAGGGTGTGGGCCTGACCCCGGAGCAGCAGGAGCGCGTGTTCGAGCGCTTCTACCGGGTGGACGCGGCCCGCTCCCGCGCCACCGGCGGCACCGGGCTCGGCCTGAGCATCGTCAAGCACGTGGCCGCCAACCACGGCGGGGAGGTGCGGCTGTGGTCCGCCCCCGGCCGCGGCTCCACGTTCACCCTGCGCATCCCGGTGGCCGATGTGGCCGCCGCGGACGCCCCCACCGATGACCGCCCCGCGCCCGCCGGCGCAGAAGGAGAGGACCAGTGACCCGCATCCTGCTCGTCGAGGACGAGGAGTCCTACTCCGATCCGCTGACCTACCAGCTCACCCGGGAAGGCTTCGAGGTCCGGGCGGTGGCCGACGGCGCCGAGGCCCTGGTCGAGTTCGCCCGCGCCGAACCGGACCTGGTGCTGCTGGACCTGATGCTGCCCGGGATGTCCGGGGTGGAGGTCTGCCGCGAGCTGCGCCGCACCTCCTCGGTCCCGGTGATCATGCTCACCGCCAAGGACAGCGAGATCGACAAGGTCGTCGGCCTGGAGATCGGCGCCGACGACTACGTGACCAAGCCCTACTCCTTCCGCGAGCTGCTCGCCCGGATCCGCGCGGTGCTGCGCCGGCGGGTGGACCCGGTGGCCGAGGACACCGCCGTGCTGACCGTCGGGCGGATCCGGATGGACGTGGACCGGCACGAGGTGCACGTGGACGGCGCGGACGTGGCCCTTCCGCTGCGGGAGTTCGAGCTGCTGGAGATGTTCCTGCGCAACCCCGACCGGGTGCTCACCCGTGGACAGCTCATCGACCGGATCTGGGGTGCCGACTATGTGGGGGACACCAAGACCCTGGACGTGCACGTGAAACGGCTGCGCGCCAAGATCGAGCAGGACCCGGTGCACCCGCAGGTGCTGGTCACCGTGCGCGGGCTCGGCTACAAGCTGGTCGCCCCGGACTGAGCCGGGCCGCAGCCGGGCTCACGCCGCGGCCGCGCCCGCTACCGGGCTCACTCCTCGGGAGCGGCGGGCACCTTCTCCTCGTAGTACGGCAGGGTGCCGTCCAGCACCGGCACGTTCAGCGTGATCGAGCCGGACTCGGCGGTGGAGACCTGCACCCGCACGGTCGCCCCCGGAGCCGCCGGCACCGTGGAGAGGGTCAGCTCGTGGTGGTCCGGGCCGAGCAGCATCGTGCTGCTGGCAGGCACGTCCACCTGCTGACCACCGCTGACGCCCTCGATCGCGAGCATCACGTTGGCGGGGTCGGTGCTCTCGTTCACCACGCCACCGAGCACCGTGCCCTCGGCGCCCTCGGCGGTGGTGAGGATGAGCAGGTTCTCCACCCGGATCTGCGTTCCCAGCACGCCACGCACCCCGTCGCTGGGGGCGTAGGGATCCATCGTGGTGATCGGGCTGCAGGCGCCGACCCCCAGAGCCGTCACGCCGGTGAGCAACAGAGCTGCCGCGAGACGGCGGGAACTGCGAGCCACGGGGCTCTCCTTTCGGTTTCAGACCTGAGTGGGCGGGCAGTCGCCTGCCGGCTCCACCCTAATGCCTGTCGTCGGCCCGACGTGCCGCTGCCACGGCCCGCCTTCACCTCTCCTGCACATTGTCGCGGCGACCGGCTCCGCGCAGCCGCGCCCCGCCATATCGGGTGACCAGCGCAAATGCAAGCGACACGGCGGAAGAGGGGCCCGGTGACCGTGGTAAACTGATCCCCGCGAAAGGGGAGTGCGAGCACATGACCTTCACAGTCGGCGAGACCGTCGTCTACCCGCACCACGGTGCAGCTCTCATCGAGGAGATCTCGAAAAGGATCATTCGAGGGGAGGAGAAGCTTTACCTCCGCCTCAAGGTCGCACAGGGTGACCTGACGATCGAGGTTCCCGCCGAGAACGTCGACCTCGTCGGCGTCCGCGACGTCGTCGGCAAGGAAGGTCTCGAAGAGGTCTTCGAGGTGCTGCGTGCGCCCTACACCGAGGAGCCGACCAACTGGTCCCGCCGGTACAAGGCGAACGTGGAGAAGATCGCCTCCGGTGACGTGATCAAGGTCGCCGAGGTGGTGCGTGACCTCTCCCGCCGGGACGCCGACCGCGGCCTGTCCGCCGGTGAGAAGCGGATGCTGGCCCGTGCCCGGCAGATCCTCGTCTCCGAGCTCGCGCTCGCCGAGAAGACCGAGGAGGAGCAGGCCGAGGCCCGCCTCGACGAGGTCCTCGCGTCCTGAACCCAGCAGGCAGCGACCCGGCCACGACGGCCGGTGGTCCCGCCGGCACGGCCGGCACCCCGCTGGCGGTGACCGTGGCCGCGGTGCTCACCGCCGCCGGCAGCGGGTCTCGCCTGGGTGCTGACCTGCCGAAGGCGCTGGTGCCGCTGGCCGGGCTGCCGCTGGTGGCCCATGCCGCCGCCCGTCTGGCCGGTTCCGGTCGGGTGCACGAGCTGGTGGTGACCGCCCCGGCCGGGTACCTGGATGCCGTGCGCACGGCCGTGGTTGCCGCGTGCGACCTGCCGGTGCAGGTGGTGGCCGGTGGGCCGAGCCGGCAGGCGTCGGTGGCGGCCGGGCTGGCTGTCCTGAGCCGGGCGCTCCCGATCGTGCTGGTGCACGACGCCGCTCGCCCGCTGGCCTCGCCGGCGCTGGTGCGGCGCCTCGTCGACGCGGTGCGCGAGGGACATCCGGCAGTGGTTCCCGCGCTGCCGGTGACCGACACCATCAAAGAGGTCGACGACGCCGACCCGCCGCGGGCGGTGCGCACCCTCGACCGCGGCCGGCTGCGGGCGGTGCAGACCCCGCAGGCGTTCCGCACCGACCTGCTCCGCCAGGCGCACGCCGCGGCCGCCCACCTGGCCGCCGTCGAGGCCCGTGCCGCCAGCGACGACGCCGCTCTGGTGGAACAGCTCGGTGCGCAGGTGCGGGTGGTCGCCGGGGAGGAGCAGGCGATGAAGGTCACCACGGTGCGAGACCTGGCCGTCGCCGAGCTGCTGCTGCGCGAGGGGTCGCCGGAGTCGTCCCGCCGCGAGGATGGTCCGCCGGAGCCGTCCCGCCGCGAGGATGGTCCGCCGGAGTCGTCCCGCCGCGAGGATGGTCCGCCGGAGCCGTCCCGCCGCGAGGATGGTCCGCCGGAGCCGTCCCGCCGCGCGGCCGGGACACCTGCCCCGTCGCCGCGCGAGGATGGATGATGGAGGCGCGATCATCGATGGCGCTGCTGAAGGAGGAGCGATGACCCTGCCCCGCACCGGCATCGGGATGGATGTGCACGCCTTCGTGACCGATGGCCGCACCGGGCTGGCCCTCGCCGGGCTGTACTTCCCCGACGAGCCGGCCCTGACCGCACACTCCGACGGGGACGTGGCTGCCCACGCCGCCGCGGACGCCCTGTTCAGCGCCGCCTCGCTCGGGGACCTGGGCTCCCAGTTCGGCACCAGCGACCCGGAGTGGGCTGACGCGGCCGGCACCGCGCTGCTGTCCGAGGCGGCGGTGCGGGTGCGTGCTGCCGGGTTCGAGATCGGCAACATCGCGATCCAGGTGATCGGCAACCGGCCCCGGCTCGGCCCGCGCCGGGAGGAGGCGCAGCGGCTGCTCAGCCAGGCCGCGGGGGCGCATGTGACGGTCTCGGCCACCACCACCGACACCCTCGGCTTCACCGGTCGGGGTGAGGGCCTGGCGGCCATCGCCACCGCGCTGATCGTGCCACCGGACGACCTGAGCCTGCCGGTCTGACCCCGCCCCGCTGGCCGGCCCCCGTTGACTTGACTGCCCACCGGCTCGCCCGCCCGCTGGCCGGACCGCCCGCCGGGTAGGGCCAGCCCCACCAGAGCGCGGGTGCTCGCCCCATGGTCCTGTCCGCCGGCCCCGGCTTGGCTGGGTGGATGACCTCCACGGCTGCCCCCGCGCCCCCCCGTCCGTCTGCGAGCCGCGGTCGGATACCGGGGTTCCTCGCTCTCACCTTCGCCATCAGCTGGCTCTCCTGGGCGACGGCGTTCCTCCTGGGGGGAGACATCGCCGCACCTGCCGTGTTCGTGCTCTATGCGCTCGGCGGCGCCGGTCCGAGCCTGGCCGCCCTGGTCTTCCGGCTGCGCGGGATCCGCAGCCCGCGGATGGCCCGCGTGGGCTCGGCAGTGCGCTGGCTCCCGGTCGCGATCGGGTGTGCGGCGCTACCACCGCTGCTCGCTGCCGTGCTCGCCCCGGTGTTCGGTGCGCCGGGGCTGACTGGCGCGGAACCGGGCGCGGCGGTGGCCGGCGGTGGCGGGCTGCTGCTGTTCCTGGCCACCGCGGCGGTGGCCGGGCCGCTCTCGGAGGAGTTCGGGTGGCGCGGCTACCTGCAACCGCGGCTGCGCGCCCGGTTCACCCCGGGGGTCACGGCCCTGCTGCTCGGCGGCATCTGGGCCCTGTGGCACCTGCCGCTCTTCCTGCTGGTCGGCACCTGGCAGTCCGGTCTGGGCGCCGCCGAAGGGCTCGGGTTCCTGGCCGTGATGGTGCCGATGTCCTTGACCTACTGGTTCGTCAGCGAACGGCTGCGCGGGGGAGTGCCGGGAGCCGTGGTGCTGCACCTGGTCGGCAACGTGGCGCTGACCCTGCTGCCGTTCACTGCGCCGGTCGGCGGTGCGGTCTACCTGGCCGCGACGGTGGCGATCGCGCTGGTCGTGCTGCTCATGCCGGCCCGTGCGGCCCGGCGCGAGACGCTGCCCGGGCGCGTGCCGCCGTCGGGAGCTGATCGGGCCAGCTAGGCCGGGCCGATCAGGGTACGGAGCAGCTGCCGGAGCTGGGCCTGCTCGCCCTCGTCGAGCCGGTCGAGCATCGCCTGCTGAGCCTCGCGGCGCGCCTGCTCCACCTGGGCGGCCAGCTCCCGGCCGGCGTCGGTGACCTGCACCAGCACGGCGCGCCGGTCGGTGGGGGAGGGCTCGCGCCGGAGCAGACCGCGCTCCTCCAGCCCGTCGATCACCTCGGTCGCCGACCGTGCCGCGATCCGCAGCCGACCGGCCAGGTCGGAGACCCGCTCCCCGTCGGCGGCCAGTGCGGTGCGCAGCGCCATCGCCTGGTGCGGTGACAGGTCCCACTCGGACAACGAGGCAGCCCAGCTGTGCCGCATCCGGCCCGCCGCGTAGAGCAGCAGCTCGCTCAGGTCAGCGTCCGGCCCGGGGGGCTCGCGGTGACGCCGTGGCCAGGATCTCATCCGACCACTCTAGCGCGCCTCCCACACAATGAGGTAACCTCACTATCGTGTAACCTCAGCAACCACGCCGGGCCGTTCCGAGCACCAGCCGGCCCGCCCCCGCGCACTCCCTGGAAGGAGGTGCCCATGCGACCGGATCTCCCCTCCCGCATCGACCCTCACGACACCGCCCAGCTGGCCGCGCACCCGGTCTCCGCACGCCGGATCGCGGCCCTGTTCCGCCCGCACGCCGCCGCGATCGCCGTGGTCCTGGCGCTGATCGTCGGCTCCTCGCTGGTCGGACTGGCCACCCCGTTCCTGACCAAGCGCGCCATCGACGACGCCCTGGTCAACCAGGACCTGCGCCTGCTGCTCATCCTGGTCGGCGCGATGATCGCCGTCACCGTCATCACCAACGTGCTCGGTGTGCTGCAGACCTGGCTGTCCACGAGCGTGGGCCAGCGGGTCATGCACGGGCTGCGCACCAGCGTCTTCGCCCACCTGCAGCGCCAGCCGCTGGCCTTCTTCACCCGCACCCGCGGCGGCGAGGTGCAGTCCCGGCTCACCAACGACATCTCCGCCATGCAGTCCGTGGTCACCAGCGCCGCCACCTCGGTGGCCTCGAACGTGACCACCGCCGCCGGGTCGATCATCGCCATGGTGGCACTGAGCTGGCAGCTCTCCCTGTTCTCCCTGCTGGTGCTGCCCCCGTGCATCCTGCTCACCCGCAAGGTGGCCCGGATGCGCCGGACGATCACCGCGGAGCGGCAGCGCACCATGGCCGGCCTGCACTCCCAGATCGAGGAGTCCCTCTCCGTCAGCGGCGCCATGCTCGGCAAGACCCTGGGGGCCACCGGCTACCTCACCGAGCGGTTCACCACCAGCTCGCTGACCCTGCTCGGCCTGGAGGTGCGCTCCCAGCTGGCCGGCCGGTGGCTGATGGCCTCGATGACCATCGCCGTGGGGATCATCCCCGCCCTGCTCTACCTGGCCGCCGGGCTGCCGATCGGTGGCCAGGTGACCATCGGCACGCTGGTTGCGTTCATCGCGCTGCAGTCCGGTCTGTTCCGCCCGCTGATGGGCGTGCTGAACGTCGGCGTGCAGGTGGTCAGCTCGATGGCGCTGTTCTCCCGCATCTTCGAGTTCCTCGACCTGCCGGTGCCGATCGACGACCCGACCGACCCGGTCGACATCGACCCCTCCGCCGGCGCCGGCCACCTCCACCTCGAGGACGTCTCCTACCGCTACCCGGGTGCCGAGCAGGACGCCGTGCACCACCTCACCCTGGACGTCCGGCCCGGGGAGCACCTGGCCCTGGTGGGGGAGTCCGGCGCCGGGAAGAGCACGGTGGCCGCGCTGCTGGCCCGCCTGCACGACGTCGACTCCGGCACCATCCGCATCGACGGTGTGGACCTGCGGGACCTGCGCCTGACCGACGTGGCCGCACTGGTCGGGGTCGTGTCCCAGGAGACCTATCTGCTGCACGACACGATCGCGGAGAACCTGCGCTACGCCCGCCCGGACGCCACCGACGACCAGCTCGAGCGAGCCGCCCGCGACGCCCAGATCCACGACCTGATCGTCAGCCTCCCGGACGGCTATGACACGGTGGTCGGCGCCCGCGGCTACCGGTTCTCCGGCGGGGAGAAGCAGCGGCTGGCCCTGGCCCGGACCCTGCTGCGTGACCCGGCGGTGCTGGTGCTGGACGAGGCCACCAGCGCGCTGGACAACGAGACCGAGCGGGCGGTGCAGGCGGCCCTGGAGACGGTCAGCCGGGGCCGCACCACGGTGACCATCGCCCACCGGCTGTCCACCATCCGCGACGCCGACCAGATCGTGGTGCTCGACGCTGGCCGGATCGTGGAGCGGGGCACGCACACCGAGCTGCTGGCCCGCGGCGGGCGGTACGCGGCCCTCGCCGCGCGCGAACCGGTGGCCGTGGCCTGACCGTGCCCGCGTGCCCGCGTGCTCGCGCTGGTGGCCTGTGTGCGCCGCCGCGTGCCCGCGCCGACCGGTGGCCGTGGCGCGACCTGCCCACGCCGCGGCGCGCGAACCGGTGGCGTCAGAAGAGCGTGCGGCCGCGGGACTCCAGGTCCAGCAGGTACCGTTTTGCGGCCATCCCGCCGCCGTACCCGGTCAGCGACCCGTCCGCGCCGATCACCCGGTGGCAGGGCACGATGATCGAGATCGGGTTGCGGTTGTTCGCCAGCCCCACCGCGCGTGCGGCACCCGGCTGCCCGAGCCCGGCGGCGATCTGGCCGTAGCTGCGGGTCTGGCCGTAGGGGATCTCCTGCAGCGCGGCCCAGCAAGCCAGCTGAAAGGGGGTGCCGCGGGGTGCGAGCGGCACGTCGAAGGTCGTCCGCTCGCCGGCGAAGTACTCCTCCAGCTGGCGCTCGACGGCGGAGAACGGCCTGGCATCGTCGGTCACGTCGGCCTGGGGCCGGCTGGGGTGGGCCGGGTAGAACAGCGCGGTCAGGGCGGTGCCGTCACCGAGGAGCACCAGGGGACCGATCGGCGAGCTGATCTCGTGCCGGTAGACCATCATCACTCCTCCGTGAGTCCTAGACTGCCGCCCGCGCCACACACCGCCCGCGCCGCCCTCGCACCACACGCCACCGCCCGCGCACCACGCGCACACCGCCCGCGCCGCCCGCCCGCACGGAGGTCACATCGGTGCACTGAGGCACAAGAATCCTGCCTCGGTGCACCAAAACTACCTCCGATCGGTGGCAGGGGTCAGACCCGGGCGAGCTGCGCCGCCCGCCACAGGTGGTGGGCCGCATACGTGCGCCACGGCGCGAACTCCGCCCCGGTCGGGTCCAGCGGCATCCCGCTGAGCCGTTCGGCCGTGCGCCGGAGCACCAGGTCGGTGCCACAGAACGCGTCCGGGTCGTCCAGGGCACGCATCCGCACGTACTGCGCCGTCCACGGCCCGATCCCCGGCAGCGCGAGCAGCGCCGCCTCCACCTCGTCCGCACCGCGGCCGGTGTCCAGCCCGTCGGCGGCCGCGTCTGCCAGAGCGAGCACCGCCCGACGGCGACTGGCAGGCATGGCCAGGGCTGCGCCGTCATCGGCGAGGGAGAGCACCTGGACCGGCGTGGGGAACAGGTGCGTGACCCCACCGACCGGCTCCGGCAGCGCCGTGCCCACCGCCTGCACCACCCGGGCGGTGTGCGTGCGCGCCGCCCGCAACGACACCTGCTGGGCCAGCACCGCCCGCAGCGCCACCTCGAACGTGCCCGGGTGGCGGGGTGCGCGCAGCCCCGGCCGGGCACGCACCAGCCCGCCGAGCCACGGGTGGCGGCCCAGGTGCTCGACCACCGCCGCGGGATCTGCCCCGGCGTCGATGGTGCGGGCCGCCAGCTGCCGGGCCGCCTCGGCATCGGCCGGGTCCCAGAGCACGGCACCGGCGCGCACCTGCCCGGTGCCTGCCTCACCGCCCACCCCATCACCGGTGCGCTGCAGCACCAGCACCGCCGGCCCACCGGGCAGCTGCACCGAGCGCCGGTAGGTCGCCCCGTCGCA
This sequence comes from uncultured Ruaniaceae bacterium, assembly GCA_964564445.1. Classification (GTDB taxonomy): domain Bacteria; phylum Actinomycetota; class Actinomycetes; order Actinomycetales; family Beutenbergiaceae; genus Ruania. Next base: position 23,543 of record CAZMDO010000012.1, read on the forward strand.
CTCCTCCACCCCCGCGACCACCCGGGCGGCCAGGTAGTCCCAGAGCGCCTCGGCGTCCAGCGGCGGGGTGTACCTCACGTCCAGGTCGAGCGCCGGATGCATGCGCCGATCCTTGCACGACTGGGTGATGCGCCCTCGCCTGCACCGGCGGCCCGGGTGGGGTACGGTCGCGACTATGGCAGCGATGTCGGAGGACGCGAAACGCCTCCTCAACGAGCCGGAGTACGCGGTTCTGGCGACTGTCGAACCCGATGGCCGACCGCAGCTGTCCGTGGTGTGGGTCGCCCGCTCCCACGACGACGTGCTGATCTCCACCGTGCGCGGCCGGCGCAAGGAGGTCAACCTGCGCCGCGACCCGCGTGCCACGTTGCTCGTCTACCCGGCCGACGACCCGCAGGAGTACGTGGAGGTGCGCGGCAGCGTCACCATCGAGGACGACCCGACCGGGTCGCTCATCCAGGCGCTGAGCCACAAGTACACCGGCGGCCCCTACACCGAGGACGAGGGTACCGACCACGAACGGGTGATCCTGCGGCTGCGCCCCGAGTACGTGGTGCATCGCCAGGGCGGCTGAACCGGTCACGGCGGCCACGCGGGGCCGCCTGCCACCGAGCCGGAGTCCGGCCACGGTGCCACTGAGCCGCCCCGCGGCCATCGAGCCGCGCCGGGCCACCGGGCCGTGCCCGCGGCCATCGGGCCGCCGTGCCCTCGAGCTGGCCCGCGGCCACCAAGCGCCGCCGCGGCCACTGGGCCGCCGCCGCACCGGTAAACTCCGCCGAGTGAGTGTTCGCCTGCATGATTCCGCCACCCGCGAGGTCCGCGACCTCGTGCCCCGCACCCCTGGGCACGTGGGGATCTACCTGTGTGGCGCCACCGTGCAGGGTGCCCCGCACATCGGCCACCTGCGCAGCGCGATCGCGTTCGACATCCTGGTGCGCTGGCTGCGCCGGTCCGGCCTGGCCGTGACCATGGTCCGCAACGTCACCGACATCGACGACAAGATCCTCATCAAGTCGGCCGAGGCGGGCGTGCCCTGGTGGGCCTGGGCGCACCGGTTCGAGCGCGAGTTCGCCGCCGCCTACGACGCCCTCGGCGTGCTGCCCCCGGACTACGAGCCGCGCGCCACCGGGCACGTGCCGGAGATGATCGAGCTGATCGAGGAGCTGGTCGCCCGCGGCCACGCCTACCCCGGCAACGAGGGCAACGTGTACTTCGACGTGCGCTCTTGGCCGGCCTACGGCGAGCTCACCAGGCAGCGGCTGGAGAACCTCACCACCGAGGAGGAGGACGCCTCGGACAAGCGCGACCCCCGCGACTTCGCGCTCTGGAAGGCCACCAAACCCACCGACCCCGAGGGTGCCAGCTGGGCCACCCCGTGGGGCCGCGGCCGGCCGGGCTGGCACCTGGAGTGCTCGGCGATGTCGCGCAAGTACCTCGGCGAGGGCTTCGACATCCACGGCGGCGGCATCGACCTGCGCTTCCCGCACCACGAGAACGAGATCGCCCAGTCCAAGGCCGCCGGGTGGGACTTCGCCGGTCTGTGGATGCACAACGCCTGGGTGACCGTGGGCGGGGAGAAGATGAGCAAGTCGCTCGGCAACTCCCTGACCGTGGCCGCCGTGCTGGAGCGCACCTCCCCGGTGGTGCTGCGCTACGCCCTCGGTGCCGTGCACTACCGCTCCACCCTGGAGTTCAGCGACACCAGCCTGGCCGAGTCGGCGGCCGCGTGGGAGCGCATCGCCACCTTCGTGACCAGGTCCGCCGAGCGCACCGGCGCGGCGAGCGCCGAGGAGGTGGCCGCCGCCGAGCTGCCCGCAGCGTTCACCGCAGCCCTGGACGACGACCTGAACGTCTCCGCCGCGCTCGCGGTGCTGCACGAGCAGCTGCGGCAAGCGAACACGGCGCTGGCCGCGGGGGACGATGCCGCCGTGGCCGCCGCGCACCGGCAGGTCCGCGGCATGCTGGACGTGCTCGGTCTGGACCCGCTCGCCGAGCAGTGGGCCACCGCCCATGCCGGCGACGGCGGAGCTCGCCAGGCGCTGTCCGTGCTGGTGGACCAGGTGGTCACCGAGCGGGCCGCGGCACGCGCGGCCAAGGACTTCGCCCGCGCCGACGAGCTGCGCGACCGGCTCACCGCCGCCGGTGTGGTGGTCGAGGACGGCGTGGACGGCGCCCGATGGAGCCTGCGTGGAGGAAACGATGGCCGGTAACTCCCGACGGTCCGGAGCGGTGCGCCGCTCCGGCAGCAAGAAGGGCCCGCAGGTCGGCACCGGCGGGCACGGCCGCAAGGCGCTGCGCGGCAAGGGCCCCACCCCCAAGGCCGAGGACCGCCCCTACCACCCGGCCGGCAAGCGCAAGGCTGCGGAGCAGAAGCGCGCCCAGGCCCGGCCGAAGAACCGTGGCCCGAAGGTCGCCGCGGGGCGCGAGGTGGTCGCCGGCCGGAACGCGGTGGTGGAGGCGCTGCGCGCAGAGCTGCCGGTGCAGGCGCTCTACCTGGCCTCGGCTGCCGATGCCGACGCGCGCACCCGGGAGATCCTGCAGCTGGCGGCCGCCGCCGGTGCCACGGCGCACCAGGCCACCCGCGCGGACCTGGACGCCCTCACCGGAGGCAGCGCCCACCAGGGCGTGGCCATCGAGGTCCCGGAGTACCGGTACGCCGACCCCGAGGACCTGCTCGAGCGGGCCACCGGTGCGGGGCACCCGCCGCTGGTGGTGGCCCTGGACGGCATCACCGACCCGCGCAACCTCGGCGCCGCGCTGCGTTCCGCGGGGGCCTTCGGCGCCGACGGCGTGGTGGTGCCGGCCCGCCGCTCCGCCGGGGTGACGGTCTCCGCCTGGAAGGTCTCCGCCGGTGCCGCGGCCCGGGTGCCGGTGGCGCGGGCCACCAACCTGGTGCGCACCCTGGAGGCGTACAAGAAGGCCGGCTGCTTCGTGGTGGGTCTGGCCGGTGACGGCGCCACCGCGATCGCTGACCTGGAGCTGGCCACCGAACCGCTGGTGCTCGTGCTCGGCTCGGAGGGCAAGGGGCTCAGCCGCCTGGTCACCCAGACCTGCGACCTGGTGGTCTCCATCCCGATCGCCTCGGCGGTGG
>CAZMDO010000013.1:0-26395 GCA_964564445.1 uncultured Ruaniaceae bacterium
CCGAGATGTATCAGCGGATGGCCGAGGACATGGACCTCAACGCCGGCCGGATCGTGGACGGCACCGCCACCCTGGCCGAGGTCGGCCGGGAGATCTACGAGACCATCCTCGCGGTCGCCTCCGGCGCCCAGACGGTCAGCGAGGAGCTGGACATCGGCCAGGAGGAGTTCATCCCGTGGCACGTCGGGGCGGTCACCTGACCGGCCGGCCCCGGCGGCGCTGTCCGGGTCGTGCAGCACGGGTGCGGGCACGAGCCGGCGCACCTCGCTGCTCAGCGCCGCAGCAGCCAGTCCACCTCGCGGGCGAGCAGTGCGCGGCGGTCGGCGCCGTCGTAGGCGGGCACGTCGTGGCCGAGCGCATCGTGCACCACCCGCACCGCACCGGCCTGGCGGGCCCAGACGATGGCGTGCCGGCGCCCGTCCTGCTCGTGGTCGACCAGCACGGTCACGTCGCCGGCCACCCGCAGGTCGCAGTACCGCTCGTCGACCACGGCCAGCTCCTCGCCCAGCCCGGCGGTGATCGGGTGCGGCGCACCGGTGACCTGCACCCGCGCCGGGGCCAGCGGGGGGTGCCAGGAGGTGCCGGGCACCCACCGGCCGCCGACCAGCTGCTCCCAGCCCTCGTCGTCGTAGAAGGTGTTCGAGCCGGTGTGCGTCACCAAGGTGGGCACCCCACCGGCGGTCTGCTCCCGGGCCCAGCCGGCCAGCCGCTCTGCCCGCTGGTCCGCGGCCGAGCCGTCGACGGCCCGCGGGTTGCTGCCCCCGCCGGAGTTCACCACCAGCAGGTCGATCCCGGCCGTGGGCGGCTCCGCCTCCCCCAGGGTGAGCACCTCGGTGTCCAGTCCGAGCGCAGCGAGCTCGGTGGCCAGCCGGCTCGAGGTTCCGGCGAAGTCGTGCCAGGGGTCGGCGTACCGCCCCGCACCGCTGACCACCACTGCTCGCATCCCCACGATCCTTCCTGCCGACCACACTCGGTAAGCGATTACCCTAGACTGCCACGAGCCCGCGTGGCCGTCACCTCACCACCCGAAGGAGCCCCGTGACCAGCCTGCGTATCGGCACCCGTGAGGTGGCCCGCTACTGCGACGGACAGGACATGCCGACCGAGCTGTCCCCCCGCCCCTACCTGCACCCCGTGACCAGCCTGGCCGGCGCGGCGTGGACCGAGGTGGCTCCGAGCGACCACCGGCACCACTACGGGGTGAGCAACGCCGTCGTGGAGATCAACGGCTCGATGTTCTGGGGCGGCGGCAGCTACGTGCACCCGGACGGCTACCGGATGCTGGACAACCATGGCCGCCAGATGGGCGGACCGGTGCAGGCCACCGACCACACCATCGCCCAGGAGGTCGAGTTCCTCGCCCGCGACGGCAGCCACCTGCTCACCGAGCAGCGGCGGATCACCGCGGACCTGCTGCCCAGCCAGGAGGCGTGGGCGCTGGGCTGGCACAGCCGCCTGGTCGCCGACGCCGGACCGCTGACGATCGGGTCCCCGGCCACCCGCGGGCGCACCGGCGCCGGGTACGGCGGCCTGTTCTGGCGGGTCTCCGGTGAGCAGGTGCCCACCACGGCCGAGGTCGACGGCGGAGGGCAGGTGCTCGGGTCCACCTCACCGTGGCTGCTGCTCGTCCAGGAGCGGCCCTCCGGGCCGGTGAGCCTGCTGCTCGCCCAGCCTGCGGCCTCGGTGCTGCCCTGGTTCGTGCGCACCACCGGCTACGTGGGCGCCGGTCCGGCCGTAGCCTGGAGCGAGCACCGGCACGTGGCGGCCGGGGACACCCTCGACCTGCACCTGACCGGTGTGCTCCTCGACCGCCGGATCGATACCGACGCTGCCCGCACCCTGTACACCGCCCTGGAGGACCTCTCGTGACCACCACCTTCGCCGTCGTCGGCATCCACGGATACGGCGCGCACCACCTGGCCGAGCTGGAGCGGATGCAGACCGAGGGCGTCGGCGAGGTGGTCGCCGTGGCCGACCCGCGGGGCGGCGAGGGCGCGCGGCACCTGCCGGCGGGCACCCCGGTGCACCCGGACCTGCAGAGCCTGCTGGCCGCCGGGGTGCCGGACGTGGTGGTGATCGCCACCCCGATCCACACCCACCTGCCGCTGGCCACGCTCGCCCTGCGCGCCGGGGCTGCCGTGCTGCTGGAGAAGCCGACCACGGCCTCGCTGGCGGAGTTCCACCAGCTCTGCGAGGTCGCCGCCGAGGCCGGCCGGCCGGTGCAGGTGGGGTTCCAGAGCTTCGGCTCGGCAGCGCTGGACCGGATCGCCGAGTACGTGCAGGCCGGCGCGATCGGCGAGGTCACCGGTATCGGCGGCGTGGGCCTGTGGCGGCGCACCCGCGGCTACTACAACCGGTCCCGGTGGGCCGGTCGGCGGCACCTGGACGGGGTGGACGTGGTCGACGGGGTGGTCACCAACCCGCTGGCGCACGCCGTGGCCACCGCGCTGCGCCTCGACGGCTCCACCCGCGCCGAGGACCTGCTCGAGGTGGACGTGGACCTGTTCCGGGTGAACGAGATCGAGGCGGACGACACCTCCGCGGTGCGGCTGCGCACCCGGCGCGGCACCCCGATCGCGCTCGGGCTCACCCTGGCCACCGAGTCCGACGGCTGGGTGGCCCCCACGGTCACCGTGCGGGGCACCGCCGGCCAGCTGGACCTGTCCTACACCGAGGACGTGCTGACCATCACCTCCGGGGCCGGGGAGCACACCGAGAAGCTGGGCCGCACCGGGCTGCTGCGCAACCTCGCCGACCACCTGGCCACCGGTGCCCCGCTGCTGGCCGCGCTGGCGGACACCGGGGCGTTCATGCGCGTGCTGGAGGCGGTGCGCACCGCCCCGGATCCCGACCAGGTCGACCCGCAGCACTTCACCACCCACGGCGCCGGCGAGGACTCCTACCGGGTGCTGCACGAGGTGGACTCCTGGTGCCGTCGGGTGGCCGCCGAGCTGGACACGTTCACCGGCCTCGGCGCCCCCTGGACCCGCTGACCGCCCGGCCGCTCAGGGGGTGCGGGCCGAGTAGAGGATGGTCTCGCCGGTGCGGCGCTCCGGCTGCACCCGCCAGGTGGTGGGCCAGACCGGCGGCGTGCTGCGGGCGTCCCGCTCCAGCACCACGAGCGCGTCGCCGGCCAGCCAGCCCGGCCCGGCCAGCACCTCGAGCACCTCGTCGGCCTCCTCGGCGGCGTACGGCGGGTCGATGAGCACCAGGTCGAACGGCTCCACCGGAGGTCCTCCGGCCAGGTAGCGGCGCACCGGTACCGGCCGGACCTGCACCTGCCCGCCCAGCCGGGTGCTGGCGATGTTCGCCCGGCAGGCGGCCACCGCGGCGCGGGCGGACTCCACCAGCACCGCGGCGGCGGCACCCCGGCTGACCGCCTCCAGGCCGAGCGCCCCGGACCCGGCGTACAGGTCGAGCACCCGGGTGCCGTCGGTGTAGCCGAGGTGGTCCAGGTGGGAGAACAGCGCCTCCCGGACCCGTTCGCTGGTGGGCCGGGTGCCCTTGGCCGGCACCTGCAGCCGCTGCCCACCTGCGCGGCCCGCCACGATCCTGGTCACCGGCGACCGCCGCGCTGCCGCTCCATCTCCGCCCGCTGCTCCTCGGCCTGCTCGGTCATCCGCTGCATCCACCCCTTGCCGCCGGCCTTCGGTGCCCGGGTGGCCACGGCGAGCGCGATCAGGCCGGTGGCCAGCTGCACGGCCAGCAGGGTCGGGGAGATGCCCAGGGCGACCACGCCGACGATCATCGGCACCGCGCACAGCACCACGATGTCCGGACCACGGGCGAACGCGGCGATCACGCCGGGTGCCATCGGCCCGAACGGACCGGGCACCAGCGGCTTGGACCAGTCCGGGGGCTTGCGGTAGGCGGCGCGCAGCACCCCGGCGGCGAACACCGGCCCGGTGACCACGCCGAGCAGCAGGTAGCCGAGCACGTCCCCGTGCGCCCAGCCCCACAGGGCGAGCACGAGCACCGTCCAGGGCACCATCACCAGCAGCGGCAGCAGCACCCGCGCCCGGCGCACGTCCGCCCCGGCGATCGGGAAGTGCCGGTCCAGCACCGGGGCCATCTCCGCCCGCCGGGCCCCCTCCCCGGTGGCCATCGCGGTGAGGATCCCGCCGGCGAGCAGCAGGATCACGTTCACCACCACCGACCAGCCCGCGGCGACCCCGAGCAGCGCTACGCAGAAGCCGACAGCGATCTGGATCAGGTGCCGTGGGGTGCGGGCGAGCACGGTGGCATCGCCCACCAGGATCGCAGTCACGGGCCCTCGGGCACCGTGCATCGCGGCCGAGCGCCGGCGGGCGTCCCGGGCGGTGTGCACGCTCAGCGCGCGGCCCAGCTCGCGGGTGTCCATCGAGGTGACCGCACCAGAGGCGTAGGAGGCCACCGAGCCGCGGGCCCGCAGCTCCCGTCCGGAGATCTTCTCCAGGCTGTGGTCCAGCCACCACACCGCCACCACCAGGAGCACGGCCACCACAGCGGCGACCACCGGGCCCAGGTGTGCCCAGTCCACGTCGATCGGTTCCGGGCGGAGCAGCACGAGCGCGACCGCGGCGACCGGTCCGGCGGCGGTGAGCAGGTCCCCGAGCAGCACGGCCGGGCGCATCCGCTTCGTGCTGTTCGCCCCGGCGTGCACCTGCCCGGCGGCCACGGCGAGGATCATCGCGGCACCGGCGACCACGAAGTCCACGGTGAGCCAGAGCAGGTCGGGGCCGAAGGAGCCGAACGCGAGGAAGCCCACGAGCAGCCCGCCCACCAGACCGGCGAGCGCTCCGAGCACCGGCAGCAGCACCAGGCGTGGTCGCAGCAGCGTGCGCCGGTCGGCCGGGGTGGTCAGCCACCACAGCGCGTGCGCCCCGCCCATGCCCACCGGGCCGAGCCGCCCGGCCAGGCCGAGCACCGCGCCCGCCACGACCAGTGCCACCACCAGGGCCAGCCAGCTCGGGTCCACCGTGGCCTGCTCCGGGCCGGGGTGGATGGTGGCGTTCAGGCCCTGCACCGCGCCGAGCACCATCACCACGGCGATCACCCCGGAGAACAGCACGGAGTAGACCTCGGAGATCAGCTCGCCCATGTGCCCGCCGGTGTGCGCCTCGGTGGCGGCACGGGTGAGCGTGCGCAGCTGGCGGCCGCTGGGCCAGGACTCGTCGACGTCGGCGGTGCTCAAAGCGCCTCGATCGCCTCGGCGCCCTCGTCGGGCGAGACCACCCGCACCCGGTCCTCCCCGAGCAGCAGCGCCTTGGTGGCCACCTCGCGCACCAGCACCGGGTCGTGGGTGGCCATGATCACCCCGCCGCCGGCGTCCCGCTCGGCGGCCAGGCGGGCGGCGAGCCGGTCCCGCATGCCGGAGTCCAGGCGCTGCTCGGGTTCGTCGAGCACGAGCAGCGTCCGTGGCCGGACGAACGCGGCGGCGAGCAGCAGCCGGCGCCGTTGCCCGGAGGAGAGCGCCGTGGGCAGCGCGTTCTGCCGCTCGGTCAGGCCGAAGGCCTCCACCTGCTCGGTGACCAGGGCGCTGACCTCCTTCATGCCGTGCCCTCGAGCGGTGAGCAGCAGGTGCTCGCGCACGGTCAGCGCGGGCAGGTAGGAGTCCTCGTCCAGCACCACCGCCACCTCGGCACGGAACCGGCGGGACCGTTCGTCCACCGGCATGCCGAGCACGTCGATGCTGCCGCCGAGCACCTCCAGCAGCCCGGCGGCGGCGCGCAGGAAGGTGGACTTGCCGGTGCCGTTCGCGCCGACCACCGCCAGCCCCTGCCCGGCGGACATGGTCACGCTGATCGGCGGGCACACGGCACTGGCCATCGTGGACCCGTAGCCGACGCTCACCGAGGTGGCCTTCAGCAGCGCCGCGGCGGACCTCTTCGTCGCCTTGCTGCCCTTGGCTGAACTAGGCACGGTCCAGGAACTCCTCATGGTCGGGGTCGACGAGCTCGGTGATCGCGGTGAGCACCTCCACGTGGTGCACCAGGTTCGGGTCGGCCGTGATGAGCGCGCGGGCGTCCTCACGTGCCTGCTCGATCAGGTCGCGGTCACGCACCACCGAGAGTAGCCGCAACGAGCTGCCCCGCCCGGACTGCGCGGCACCGAGCACGTCCCCCTCGCGGCGCTGGGCCAGGTCCTGCTCGGCGAGCACGAAGCCGTCGGTGGTCTCGGTCATCGCCTTCAGCCGCCGCACCGACGGGGAGTCCGGGTGTGCGCTGGTGACCAGCAGGCAGGTGCCCGGTGCGCTCCCCCGCCCGATCCGCCCGCGCAGCTGGTGCAGCTGGGACAGGCCGAACCGGTCGGCGTCCAGCACCACCATCACCGTGGCCTCCGGCACGTCCACGCCCACCTCGATCACCGTGGTGGTGACCAGCACCGGGGCCTGCCCGGAGGCGAAGGCGGCCATCGCGGCGTCCTTCTCCTCCGCGCTCAGCCGGCCGTGCATCAGCCCCAGGGGGATCCCGCGCAACGCGGGCTCGGTGGCCAGGCGGGCGAAGGTGTCCTCGACCGTGGCCGGGCCCTCCTGCCCGGGCGCGTCCGCAGCAGCGGGACCGTCCGGCTCCAGGGGGGCTGCGCCGTCGTCCTCACCGGCGGTGGAGGTGATCCGGGGGGCGACCACGTACGCCCGGTGCCCACCTGCCACCTGCTCGGCGATCAGCGACCAGATGCGCTGCATCCACCGCGGCTGGCCCGCCGGCACCAGGTGCGTGGTGACACCGGCGCGGCCGGCCGGGATCTCCCGCAGCGTGGAGACCTCCACGTCCCCGAACACCGTCATCGCCACCGAGCGCGGGATCGGTGTGGCGGTCAGGTACAGCTGGTGCGGCATGGTGCGACCCTTCGCCCGCAGGGCGTCCCGCTGCTCCACGCCGAACCGGTGCTGCTCGTCGATCACGGTCAGCGCCAGGTCGGCGAACTGCACCTTCTCCTCCAGCAGCGCGTGCGTACCGACCACGATCCCCGCGGCGCCGGAGGCGGCATCGGCGAGCGCCTGCCGGCGGGCCGCACCGGTGACCGACCCGGTGAGCAGGGTGACCTTCGTGCCGCGCTCATCGCCGCCGAGCATGCCGGCCTGCGCCAGCGGCCCGAGCAGGTGGGTGATCGAGCGCAGGTGCTGGGCGGCGAGCACCTCGGTGGGCGCCAGCAGCGCGGCCTGCCCGCCGGAGTCGATCACCTGCGCCATCGCCCGCAGCGCCACCACGGTCTTGCCGGAGCCGACCTCACCCTGCAGCAGCCGCTGCATCGGGCTGACGTCGGCCAGGTCGCCGGCGATCTCCGCGCTGACCAGCTGCTGGCCGGCGGTGAGGGTGAACGGCAGCTGCGCGTCCAGGGCGGCCAGCAGCCCGCCGGAGCGACCCGGGCGCGGGGTGGCCTCCCGCGCTGCGATCTCCGCCCGGCGGCGGGCCAGGGCGGTCTGCAGCAGGAACGCCTCCTCGTAGGCGAACCGGCGGCGGGCGGACTGCCAGTCCAGGTCGTTGGCCGGCTGGTGGATCCGGTGCAGAGCGGCCATGGTCCCGGGCAGCTCGCGCCGTTCGCGCACGTCGTCCGGGAGGACGTCGGCCACCTCGCTGGGCTGCAGCGGCTCCAGCGCCAGGCGCACCATGTCCGCGATCCGCCAGGTGGGCAGCTTCGCGGTCGCCGGGTAGACCGGCACTGGCCGGGCCGCCCGGCGCGCGGCCTCCTCCTCGTCCACCGCCTGCGGCAACGGCTCGTAGTCGGGGTGGATGAACTCCAGGTCCCCCTTGTAGTACTTCACCTGCCCGGAGAACATCGCCGAGGTGCCCACGGGGAGCTGCTTCTCGAAGTAGCCGACCATGTGCGCCCGTCGGGCGAAGAAGGTCAGCAGCACACTGGTGTGGCCGTCGGTGATGGTCACCCTGATCACGTGCAGCGGACGGTTCTTGGACTTGAAGTGCTCCACCTTGCGCACCTCGGCCATCACCGTGGCGTGCTCACCGGAGACCAGGTCGCTCAGCCGGGTGTAGCGGCCGCGGTGGAAGTACTTGCGCGGGAAGTGCCGCAGCAGGTCCTGGGGACTGTGGATGTCGAGCTGCTCGAGCTTCTTCGCCCCCCGGTCACCGACCAGGTGGATGAGGGCACGCTTGTCCCCGCCCCAGACCTGGCCATCCGATGTGTGTGTCACCGTCACCGATGGTATCCGGGGCCGCCGACACCACCCGTGCGGGCGGGGCCGCCGCTCTTCCGGGCCGCCGGCCCACCGGGCGCGCTGGCTGTGGGCCGCTGCGCTACTGGGCCGCCGGGCCCGACCGATGTGCGCGGTCTCACGCCGCGCACCGCCCGCACCGGTTTGAGCCCGACGCCGCCGGTGGAGTACTCTGGTGCGGTTGCCTGACGAAGGCACTCCTCGGCCCGCCGTCTCGGCGCCCCGGCCGAGCCCCGGATTCACCGCCGCTTCACCCTGTGGCGAGGACTGACCTAGAGGAGACACACCGTGGCTGCTACGTGTGACGTCTGCGGCAAGGCCCCGAGCTTCGGCCACAGCATCTCGCACTCCCACCGCCGGACCAAGCGGCGCTGGAACCCGAACATCCAGAAGGTGCGCACCGTGACGAACGGCACGCCGAAGCGGCTGAACGTCTGCACCTCCTGCCTCAAGGCTGGCAAGGTCGTCCGCGCCGTCTGAGACCATCCCGGCGCTCCGTGCGCTGCAGCAGAGCCGTCCACCGTCCGCGGTGGGCGGCTCTTCGCGTGCACGGGCCGGCGCGTAGCATGGCGCGGGTGCCGATCGATCCCGCCGCAGCCGTGCACCCGGCCACCACATCCGCGCGCCCGGCCGCCACAGCCGTGCGCCCGGCCACCGCGGCCGACGTCCGCGGCATCGCCGAGGTCCATGTGGCCGCCTGGCGCAGCGCTTACGCGGGCATCGTCCCCGACGCCACCCTGGACGCCCTGGACGTCGAGGCCAGGGCCGCCCGTCTCGCCCGCCGGTTCGGCCCGGATGCGGTGGCCGGTACCGTCCCCACCCTGGTGGCCGTGGCCGCCGGCCGTGTGCTCGGCTTCGTCAACGCCGGCCCCTACCGCGACGACGACGTGCCCCCGGACGGCCCGGGCTGGGGCGAGATCTACGCGATCTACGTGCACCCGGCGTGCACCGGTCGTGGCCTCGGCCGGCAGCTGATCACCGCCGCTCTGGCCACCCTCGCCCCCGACCGTCCGGTGGCGCTGTGGGTGTTCGCTGCCAACACCGGCGCCCAGGGCTTCTACGCCCGGATGGGGTTCGCCCCGGACGGCGGGCAGAACGTGTTCGAGATCGGTGGCGCAGCGATCCGGGAGGTGCGTTTCCTGCGCCCCCGTGCGGGCGGTCCCGAGCCCGCCGGGGCGCGGCACTAGCCGCACCCGCCGGAGGACCCCGCGAACCGCCGGGCCGCTACCGGTGCACGTAGTCCACCAGCTGCTCGTTCTCCGCCTGCAGCTCATCGATCCGGTTCTTCACGATGTCACCGATGGAGACGATCGCCCGCAGCCGGCCGTCCTCGACCACCGGCAGGTGCCGGATCCGCTGGTCGGTCATGGTGCGGGCGAGGGTCTGCAGGTCGTCGTCCATGCTGCAGGTGAGCACCTCGGTGGTCATCAGCGCCGACACTGGGCCGCTGAGGATCTGGGTGCCGCTGCTGTTCAGGTGCCGCACCACGTCACGCTCGGTGACGATACCGGCCACGGTGCGGCCCTCGTCGGTGGAGACCACCACCGCCCCGATGTTGCGCTCGCCGAGGAGGGCGAGCAGGTCGGTCACGGTGGCCTCCGGGCGGATCGTGACCACGTCGGCGCCCTTGCGCCGGATCACCTCAGAGATACGCATACTCCACGATAGGCCATGGTGAGGCCGATCACATCCGGTCAGGGCGAGAAGTGGTCCCAGCCGGTGCCCGGCACCTCCGGTGGACGTCCGCCGTAGGTCACCTGCGGGGCGCCGGCGGCCACCGTGCCGATCCGGCGGAACGGCACCGGCAGGTGCACCCCGGCCGGGAAGGTGGCGAGCAGACCGTGGTCCTCTCCCCCGGTGAGCACCCAGGCCAGCGGGTCCGCCCCGCACACCTCGGCCACCGCGGCGAGGTCCACCAGGGCCCCGGCGAAGGCGTCCGGGTCGAGGTCCAGCGCTACCCCGGAGGCGCGGGCCATCCGGCCGGCATCACGCAGCAGCCCGTCGCTGACGTCCATCATCGCCGTGGCACCGGCCTGGGCCGCCTCCGCTCCGGCGGCGACCGGCGGCTGCGGGCGGCGGAAGCCGGTCAGGGCCTCGGCCGCACCGGGCACCCCGGTCTCCTGCTGCCCGCCGGCGAGCAGCGCCCAGCCAGCGGCGGAGCGGCCCAGCACCCCCGCGTGGGCGAGCACGTCCCCCGGCCGGGCCCCGCTGCGCAGCACCGGGTCCGCCCCGGCCAGGTCGCCGTGGGCGGTGATGGCAACGGTGAGCTGGTCCCCGCCGGAGAGGTCACCGCCGACGGCGCCGGCTCGCCAGTACCTGCAGGCCTCACCCAGGCCCGTGGCCAGGTCGAGCACCCAGTCGACGGCGGTGCTCGCCGGGAGTACCAGGGAGGTCACCAGGGCCGTGGGCACAGCACCCATCGCCGCCACGTCGGCCACGTTGGCGGCGACCGCGCGCCAGCCCACGTCCACGCCGCTGGTCCAGTCCGGGCGGAAGTGCCGACCGGAGACCAGCACGTCCGTGGTGACCACGAACGCCCCATCGGGTGCTGCGACCACCGCCGCGTCGTCACCGGGGCCCACCAGGGTGGCCGGGCCGACCGGTAGCAGCGGAGTGATCCGGGCGAGCAGGTCCTCCTCAGAGATGTCGCTGACGCGCACCCGTGCTCCTCCCATGGTCGGCGTGGACGTGCTGAGCCTAGTCGGAGTGCAGTCCTGGTCCGAGCGCACCGGTCCCCGGGGCAGCCTCGTCCCGGCCGCGGCGGTTACCGTAGAGGGGTGCGTGCTCCTTGCTCCTCCCCGCTGGTCGCGCTGGTGGCCGCGGGCCTGGTGCTCACTGCCGCGGGGTGCGGCTCCGCGGCCACCGTCGAACCCGGTCCGACCGCGAGCGCACCGGTGTGCGCCGAGGTGCTGCGTGCGCTGCCGGACGAGCTCTCCGGGGCCGAGCGGCGCTCCACGAACAGCCAGGCCACCGCCGCCTGGGGCGACCCGCCGATCACCCTGCGCTGCGGGGTGACCCCGCCCGGCCCCACCACCGACCGGTGCATCGCGGTGACCGGCGGCGACGGTGCGAGCGTGGACTGGGTGGTGGCACCGCTGGGCACGACTCCGGAGGACACCTGGCAGTTCACCACCTACGGCCGGGTGCCGGCGATCGAGGTGACCGTTCCGGCCGCCTACGCCGGCAGCGACGCCACCACCACGCTGGTGGACCTGGGCGCTGCCGTGGCGCTCACCGATGCCCAGCGCGCCTGCGTCTGATCGGCCTCGCACGCCTGCGTCTGATCAGCGCAGCCCGGTGCGCCGCTCCCGGGCCAGCTCCACCAGCTCGGTGATCAGCTCGGTGTAGGGCAGCCCGGAGCGCTCCCACATCATCGGGTACATCGAGAACGGGGTGAACCCGGGCATCGTGTTCAGCTCGTTGACGACCACCTCACCGGCCGGGGTGTAGAAGAAGTCCACCCGGGCCAGGCCTTCGCAGCCGAGCGCCTCGAACGTGGCCACCGCCAGCTCGCGCACGCGGGCGGTCGCCTGCTCGGGCAGGTCGGCCGGCCAGGCGAGGGTGACCCCGTCGGCGTCGAAGTACTTGGCCCGGTAGTCGTAGAAGCCGTGCTCGGTGGAGGTGACCACGACCTCGCCGGGCAGCGTGCTCCGCGCCGGAGCGTCGTGGTGGCCCTCGAGCACCGCGCACTCCACCTCCCGGCCGTCGATGGCGGCCTCCACGATCACCTTCGGGTCGTGCTCGCGCGCGGTCTCCACCGCTGCGACCAGCTCGCCCGGGTCGGCCACCTTGGTGATGCCGATGCTGGACCCGGCACGGCTGGGCTTGACGAACACCGGCAGGCCCAGCGCTGCCACCCGGTCCAGGGCGGACTCCCGGTCGGTGCGCCACTGCCGGTCGGTGATCACCGTGTACGGACCGATCGGCAGCCCTGCCCCGGCGAGCACCATCTTCATGTAGTGCTTGTCCATCGAGACCGCAGAGGCGAGCACCCCGGAACCCACGTACGGCAGCCCGGCGAGCTCGAGCATGCCCTGCAGGGTGCCGTCCTCACCGAACGGTCCGTGCAGCAACGGCAGCACCACGTCCACCGCGTCGAGCACGCCGGGCACGCTGCCGGGCTCGTAGGCGAGGAGGTCCTGGCCGGCCTCACCCATCGGCAGCATCAGCCGGGCATCGTCGCTGCCGACCACCTCGGGCACGCGGCCGTCGGTGATCCGCCACCGGTCAGGGTCGTCAGCCGCGGTGACCCACTCCCCGGTGCGGGTGATCCCGATCGGCACCACCTCGTAGCGGTCCCGGTCGATGGCGGCGAGGACGCCGGCGGCGGTGGCACAGCTGATCGGGTGCTCGTCGCTGCGGCCGCCGAACAGCACGGCGACCCGGACTCGGTTCTCCTGGCTCATCGCCTCCGAGCGTACCTGCCCGCGCACCGTCACCGCGGCGCGGCACGGCGGGTGCACGGGCGCCCGGGCCGGGGCCGGAGTACCCTACGGTCACGTTGATGAGGAGGTCACGATGGCCAGGCTGTCCGTGCTGCCGGTGACGGCGTTGGTCGCCACCGGGATGATGCTCACCTCCTGCACGTCCGGACCGGAGCCGGAGGAACCGACCGGACCGTCACCGACGTCCCCGGCACCGACCACCGAGTCCGCAGCACCGACCACCGAGCCCACGAACGAGCCCAGCCCCACCGGCTCGGGCGGTCAGACCACCGGTCCGCCGACCTCTGACCTGCAGCCGTTCCCGCAGCACGTCGAGCCGGTGCAGTCCGAGGCGTCCTCCGGCGCCGAGCTGCTCCTGATGGACCTGACCAGCGGCGAGCACGAGGGGTACGACCGGGTGGTGCTGACCTTCAAGGGTGAGGGCACGCCTGGCTGGCGGGTGGGCTACGAGGACAACCCCGCCGAGTCCGGCAGCGGCCGGCCGATCGACACCGAGGGGGACGCCTCCCTGGTGGTCGACGTGACCGGTCTGGTGCTGCCCACCGAGGGCGACGGTCAGGTGCCGCCGGGGTCGGAGATGACCGACCTGCCCGAGATCGAGGAGGTCTACCTGGCCGGCTGGTTCGAGGGCCAGGTGCAGCTGGTGCTCGGCATCGACTCCCCGGACGCCCCGTTCCGGGTGTTCGCACTCACCGACCCGACCCGGTTGGTCATCGACGTGCAGCACGTGGACGACTGAGGTCCCTGCCCGCAGGCGAACGCTCCGCTCCGCGACCGGTGCAGCGGTCCTGGTCGCGAAGCAGAGCGTTCGGCGCGGCTGGGCTCAGGCCTCGTCCTGCGGGGTGGTGCGGCCGACCTCGGCCTGCTCGGCGGCGAGCGCACGGGCGTGCAGCACGTCACCGATGAACAGGTCATAGACGAGGATGCCGATCACACCACCGACCAATGGTCCGACGATGGGTATCCAGAAGTAGCCCGTGAACCACGGGCCGTTCCCAGGCATCGCCAGGTCACCCCAGCCGCCGGCCCAGGCGAGCAGCCGCGGGCCGAGGTCACGAGCCGGGTTGATGGCGTACCCGGCGTTGGCACCGAAGGACATACCGATCGCGGCCACGGAGAAGCCGATGATCAACGGCCCGAGGTTCGCTCGCACCGCCGTGTTCCGCATGTCCACCACAGCGGCGATCGCCAGGAGCAGCAGGGCTGTGCCCACCACCTGGTCCAGGAACGGACCCCACCAGCCGCCGTTGAAGTACGGACCTGGGAAGGTGGCGAAGATCGAAAAGCTCGCCACGGTGTGCCCAGTGTCTGCGAACGTCTCCGACTGGGAGTCGAAGGCGCTGATCGCATCCTTGTACACGGCCAGCACGATCGCGGCGCCGACGAACCCGCCGACCACCTGGGAGATCCAGTACGGCACCACGTTCTTCCAGGGGAACTTCCGCCGGATCGCGAACGCGAGCGTGACTGCAGGGTTGATGTGCGCGCCGGTCACGCCACCGGCCACGTACACACCGAAGACCACTGCCATGCACCATCCCCAGGTGATGAGCAGCCAGTCGCCGGAGCCCAGGAAGAACGTCGTCGGTCCCTCGGTACGGTCGGTACCAGGCAGGGCCGCCACGGCCATGGCCACCGATCCACATCCGAACAGAACTAGTACTGCGGTGCCGAGGAACTCGGCCAAGCACTCGCCCCACAGGCCTTGATAGATCTTCAGCCTGCGATTGTTGGCGAGAACCGGTGTGATCGCGTCAGCCGCCATCGCCATGCACCTCCTCGATGAGATCCAATAGAGATCGGACCCTTTAGTTGTACTCCACTACGCGCGATTCGGCACCATCTCTTCTGGTCCGACTTCACGCGCGTGCACGAGGGGTGCGGCGGTGTGCTGTGCGGGTGGGGTAGGAACCCGGCGACGGGGCACAGTCACCGCCGCCGGGTCCGGCTCACCCCTTGACCGCGCCGGAGACCAGGCCGGAGGTCATCCGGCCCTGCACGATCAGGAAGAAGATCACCACGGGGATGGACATCAGCATCGAGCCGGCCATGATCGCACCCCAGTCGGTGCCCCGGTTCGCCTGCTGGAAGGAACGCAGCCACACCGGCAGCGTCAGCGACTCCGGCCGGGACATCACCACGAGGGCGAGCACGAACTCGTTCCACGCCTGGATGAACCCGAACACACCCGTGGAGATCAGGCCCGGAGCCATCAGCGGGAAGGTGACGCGTACGAACGCACCCAGCTTGGTGCAGCCGTCGATCTGCGCAGCCTCCTCCAGCTCGGCCGGCACCCCGGCCACGAATCCCCGCAGCATCCAGATGGTGAACGGCAGCACGCTGGCCACGTACACCAGGGAGAGGCCTCGCACCGTGTTCAGCATCTGCCAGGAGTCCAGCATGGAGTACAGCGAGATGATCATCGCCTCGCCGGGGATCATCTGGATCACCAGGACGATCACGATGAACGCGCGGCGGCCGAGGAAAGCGAACCGGGTGGCGGCCAGTGCGGCGAGGAAGCCGAACAGCAGTGCCACCGCCACGGTGATCACGGTGACCAGCAGCGAGTTGCGCAGCGCGAGCAGGAACGGGAACTGCCCGTCGACGAACAACGTGGCGTAGTTGCGCAGCGTCGGCTCGATCGGGAAGAACGTCGGTTCGACGTTGCGGATCAGCCGGTTCGGCAGCAACGAGGTGTTCAGCATCCAGTAGACCGGGAACACCGAGGCGAGGAATACCCCGATCGCGGCCAGCGAGCCGAGCCAGCCGGCCTGCCCGCGGGTGCGCCGGGAGCCGCGCTTGGGCCGTGCGGTCGCGCGGGTGGCCGCACGTCGGGTGGTGGGAGCAGCGACGGTCATGGCTGTGCCTCCTTGAGCATGCTGCGCAGGTAGCCGAAGGACAGGATCAGCATCACCACGGTGAGCAGGACCGCGATCGCCGACCCGGTGCCGAAGTTCCCCTGGGCGACGCCGTGGCGGAAGATGTAGACGCCGATGGTGTTGGTGGCTTCGGTCTGCGCGCCCATCCCCTGCAGCGCGTAGACCTGGGTGAAGACCCGCATGTCCCAGATCACCTGGAGGATCAGCACGACGGCGAGCACCGGCTTGATGAACGGGACCGTCACCTGCCAGAACCGGCGCTGGGCGTTGGCGCCGTCGATCTCGGCGGCCTCCAGCACCTCCCCGGGGACCTGGGTGAGGGCGCCGTAGAGGGTGAACGCCACGAACGGCACGGACTGCCAGGTGATGATCAGGCTGAGGACGAGGAAGAAGCTCAGCGGGGAGTACAGCCAGGAGTGCTGGAAGTACTGGTCGAAGCCGAGCTCCATCAACAGGTAGTTGACCACGCCGTACTCGGAGTCGAACATCCACCCCCACACCACGGTGGAGGTCAGCTGGGGCATCGCCCAGGCGAGCAGCAGGCCGACGCTCACCAGCACGCGCAGCCCGCTGCGGACCCGGTTCATCAGCAGGGCGATCAGCATGCCCAGGGTCATGGTCAACGTCACCAGCACCACGCACAGTGCCAGCGAGCGGGCCATCACGGCCCAGAAGGTGGGGTCGGTGAGGACCTCGCGGTAGTTGTCCAGGCCGACGAAGTCGACCGGCTTGTCGCGGTTGAACAGGTTCGCCCGGGTGTAGTCCTGCACGGAGAACAGGAACATCTTCACCAGCGGGTAACCGGTGAAGACCAGCAGGATCGCCACGGCGGGTAGGAGGAGGGTGTAGGCGTACAGCGCGAGGCCGCGCCGACCCGCGAGCCGCGAGCCGCGGCGGGGTGGGCGCGGTGCGCGCGCCTGCGGCTCGGTCTGGCGAGCAGCGGTGGAGGTGGTCATGGCTCAAGGCTCCAGGGGCCGGGCCGGCCCCGGAGGGCCGGCCCGGCGGTGATCAGGGAGGAACTCAGCGGTTCAGCGCGTCGGTGATGCGCTGGTCGGCTTCCGCCGCGGCCTGGGCGACGTCGTCACCCTGGGCCAGGGACTGGAAGAGGTCCTCCAGGATGCGGTCGGACTCCACGTTCGACCAGGCCGGGGTCGCCGGGGTGAGCCGCGTGTTGGTGGCCGCCTGGGCCGCCGCCTGCGCCTCGGGGCTGTCCCCCATCGCCGACACCAGGGAGGTGCGGGCCGGGATCAGGCCGTGCTCGGCCATGATGGTCTGGTACTCGTCGGAGAGCATGATCCGCAGCGCGTCCAGAGCCAGGTCCGGGTGCGGGGCGTTGGCGGCGACGGCCACGTTCGAGCCACCGAGGAAGATCGGGGCGGTCTTGCCCGGCTCGGTGCCCGGGAGGGCGAACACGCCGATCTTGTCCTCGAACTCGGGGCAGCCCTGCTCCTCGTCCAGGAGGGTCCACTTGACCCAGCCCGGGGCGGAGATCATCGCGGCCTGCTCGGCGCACCACGGCACCTGCGGGTCGGTCTCGTTGGCGTCGGCGGCAGCACCGGAGGCGGTCAGCATCGCCTCCTGCACCATCTCCAGGCCCTCGATGGACTCCGGCGAGGAGAGCGCGCCGACCCAGCGGCCGTCGTCCTCCTGCACGGCGATCTCGCCACCGGAGGCCCAGATGAAGGGCAGACCGTTGCGCCAGTCCTGACCGGGCCACCAGATGCCGGAGAAGCCCTGCTCACCCGCGTGCTCGGCCTTCAGGTCGGCACCGAGCTGCACGTACTCCTCGAGCGTCTCGGGCACCTCCTCGACCATGTCCTTGTTGTAGAACACCAGGCGGGAGCCGGCGTAGTAGGGCACCGCGTACAGGGTGCCGTCAGCGGTACCGGCCTCCACGAAGCCCTGCAGCAGGTCGTCCCCGCCCAGCTCCTCGTAGTACTCGTCCAGCGGCGCGAACGCACCGATGGTGGTGAAGGTGGCCGACTGGGTGTTGCCGACCTCGACCACGTCCGGGCTGTCCGAACCGGACAGCGAGGTGCTCAGCTTGTCGACCAGGCCGTCCCAGATCTGCTCCTCGATGACGACCTCGGCGTTCTCGTGCTGCTCGGCGAAGGTGTCGATGAGGTACTGGCGGGCCTCGTCCGGGGTGTCCGAGCCGACCAGCCAGACGCGCACCTCGGTGGTGCCGCCGTCCTCGCTGGTGCCGGCGTCGGTGTCGCCGTCGGTGCCGGCGCTGTCGCCGGAGCCGCAGGCCGCCAGGGTCAGGCTCAGCGCCGCCACTGCTGCGACGCCGCAGGTGGTGAGTCTTGTCCTTCTCACGGGTATTCCTTTCTCATCAGCGACGGAACGGTTCCGTCCTGTTGGTGGCAGATGTGCTCGGGGTGGCAGACCGCGATCGGCGAGCGTCGGCCGTGGGCTGCCACGGTGATCCGGTCGGTGAGGTGTCGGGTCACGACACCCCCAGCTGACCGGAGATCACGAGTGCGGTGGCACCGACGAGGACGCCGTCCTCGCCCAGGCGTGCCATCCGGACGGTCACGTCGGTGCCGATGATCGGCATCGTGCGGGCCGCAAGAGTCGTCCTGACGGCGTCCCGCAGCGGGCCGTCCAGGAGCTCGCGAGGGCCGGAGAGCAGCACCTCGCGCAGGTCGAGGGTGGAGACCACCGGGGCCAGCACCGTGCCGAGCGCCTCCCCGGCGTGCTGCAGCACCCCGGTGCGCTGGTCGGACCCGACGGCGGCGAGCGCGCGGCGCAGGGCGGGGGCTGCGAGCACCGTCTCCAGGCAGCCGCGCCGGCCGCAGGCGCACCTGGCCCCCTCGGGGTCGAGGGTCACGTGCCCGAGCTCACCGGCCGCGGAGTGCGCGCCGCGGACCAGCTGCCGGTCGGCCACCAGCCCGGCACCGACACCGTGACCGACCGTGATCACGGCCGCCCAGCCGGTGGCTGCCGCGCCGAAGGTCACCTCGGCGAGCACGGCCGCGTTCGCGTCGTTGGCGACCCAGACCGGGGCGCCGAGCGCGTCGGCGAGCACCTCGGAGAGCGCCTCGTCCTCCCAGCCCAGGTTCGGGGCCTGGACGATGATCCCGCCGTTGTCCACCACGCCGGGACTGCCGATGCCGATGCCGAGCACCCGCCTGCTGGTGGCGGCCATCAGCTCGGCGCACAGCTCGCGCAGCGCCTCGACGGCCGCGCTGCCGGTCCGACCGGCCAGCGGGAGGGTACGGCGTTCGCGGACCCGACCGGACAGGTCCACCACGGCACCGCGGAGCAGGGTGTCGTCGGACAGGTCGACCGCGATCACGTCGTAGACGTCCAGGCGCATCCCGACCAGCGTGGCCGGTTTGCCCACCCGGCCCTGGGTGGCACCGAGCTCGACGAGCAGCCCCTCGGCGATCAGCTCGGCGACCAGCGCGGAGATGGTCACCCGGGTCAGGCCGGTGGCACGGGCCAGGTCGGCACGGGAGGCCTGACCGCCGTGGAACAGCTGCGCGAGCACGAGGGACCGGTTGTGTGCGCGGGTGTCACCAGGGGTCGCCTTGGCCTGGGCCCGGGACGCGCGCGGCGTCGGGCTCAGCGGGGCGGTGACGTCCGGAGTGAGGGACGACGATGTCGGCGACATATTTGTTAGTAAACCTGACTTACTAATCAGGAGCAAGCAGATGTCCCGATCGTGACCGGACTGTGACGTTCGGCACCCGGCCCCGCACGCCCCGGCGACCGGTGCCCGCCCGGGCGAGATGCGCCGTCACCAGCTGCACGCGGACGGAGCGGCTCCGCCACTGCACAGCACCCCGCCCGGGCGAGCTGCGCCGTCACCGGAGCACACGCAGGAGAAGGGCGCCGGGCCTATGCGGCCCGGCGCCCTCAGCGCGAGCGTACGGGGAGTGCTCGCGCCACTCTCCCCGGCGGGAGACGGAGACCGGGGAGGGAGATCGGCCGTTGTCCCGACGACCGACTCGGGGCTTTGTCCCGATGTCCCTCAGCCTGCGACGCGTTCCTGATGATTGCCTGGGAACGACCTGGCAACTCGCTGGCGACCGCGCGTCCGACGACCCGGGAGGCCCTCAGTCCCGCCGGATCTTCGCGCCGAGGGCCTCCAGCTTGCCGGTGAAGTTCTCGTACCCGCGGTCGATCAGCTCGATGCCCCGCACGTGCGAGGTTCCCTCAGCCGCCAGCGCCGCGATCAGGTGGGAGAACCCGCCGCGCAGGTCGGGCACCTCGATATCGGCGGCGCGCAGCCGGGTCGGTCCGGAGACGACCGCGGAGTGGAAGAAGTTGCGCCGCCCGAACCGGCACTCCAGCCCGCCCAGGCACTCCCGGTAGACCTGGATGGTCGCGCCCATCTGGCGCAGCGCCTCGGTGAAGCCGAACCGGTTCTCGTACACCGTCTCGTGCACGATGGACAGCCCGGAGGCCTGGGTGAGGGCGACCACCAGCGGCTGCTGCCAGTCGGTCATGAACCCGGGGTGCACATCCGTCTCCAGCACGATGGAGTGCAGCTCGGTACCCGGGTGGCGGAAGCGGATGCCCTCGTCGTCGATCTCGAAGCTGCCGCCGACCTTGCGGAAGGTGTTCAGGAACGTCATCATCGACGGCTGCTGGGCACCGCGCACGTACACGTCGCCGCCGGTGGCCAGGGCGGCCGCGGCCCAGGACGCCGCCTCGATCCGGTCCGCGAGCGCGGTGTGCACGTACCCGCCGAGCCGGTCCACACCCTCCACCCGGATCACCCGGTCGGTGTCGACCGAGATGATCGCACCCATCCGTTGCAGCACGGCGATCAGGTCCATGATCTCCGGCTCGATCGCCGCCCCGGAGAGCTCGGTCACCCCGTCCGCCCGGACGGCGGTGAGCAGCAGCTGCTCGGTGGCGCCCACGCTCGGGTAGGGCAGGTGCACCTTCGTGCCACGCAGCCCACGCGGTGCGGTGATCAGGATCCCGGTGTCCAGCTTGTCCACCTGGGCCCCGAACTGGCGCAGGATCTCCAGGTGGTAGTCGATCGGCCGGTCCCCGATCCGGCAGCCGCCCAGGTCGGGGATGAACGCCTCGCCGAGCCGGTGCAGCAGCGGCCCGCAGAGCAGGATCGGGATGCGGCTGGCGCCGGCGTGGGTGTCGATGTCCGCCTTGTGCGCCGACTCCACGTTGCTCGGGTCCAGACGCACCACTCCCCCGGCCACGTCCCGGGAGACCTGCACCCCGTGCAGCTGCAGCAGCCCGGCGACCACGTTCACGTCGCGGATCTCCGGGACGTTGCGCAGCTCGCTGGGTTCCTCGCCGAGCAGCGCCGCGACCATCGCCTTGGAGACGAAGTTCTTCGCCCCGCGCACCGTGATCTCACCGCTGAGCGGCGTCCCGCCGTCGACCTGCACCTGGCTCATTCCGCCATCCTCGTCACCTCGACCGGGCCGTCCCGCCGATCGGCGGTCGGCACCGGTCCAGGGTAAGCCCTCGGCGGCACCAGGCACGGCGCCCCTCAGCCCGGAAGCTGCTCGTCGATCTGGTCACCAGGAGCAGCGAGATCGACGAGCAGCTTCGCCAGCGGCGGGTCAGGAGACCGGGCGGGCGGGGGTGACCTCCACGGTCGGCAGGTGCTTGGCCGGCAGGGTGTGCGGGCGCCAGGCGGCACGCTCCTGCTCGTAGGCGGCGATGTCGTCCTCGTGCCCGAGGGTCAGGCCGATGTCGTCCAGGCCCTCCATCAGCCGCCACCGGGTGTAGTCGTCGATGCTGAACGCCGCGACCACGTCCCGGCAGGTGATCGTCTTGTGCTCCAGGTCCACGGTGATCTCGGTGCCGGGCTCGGCCTCGAGCACCTTCCAGATCAGCTCGATGTCCTCCTGGGCCAGCTGGGCGGCGAGCAGCCCCTGCTTGCCGGAGTTGCCGCGGAAGATGTCGGCGAACCGGGAGGCCAGCACCGCCTTGAACCCGTAGTCCTTGAGCGCCCAGACCGCGTGCTCGCGGGAGGAGCCGGTGCCGAAGTCCGGACCGGCCACCAGCACCGAGCCGGCGGAGTAGGCCTCCTGGTTGAGCACGAAGGCGGGGTCGCCGCGCCAGGCGGCGAACAGGGCGTCCTCGAAGCCGGTCCGGGTGACCCGCTTGAGGTAGACCGCCGGGATGATCTGGTCGGTGTCGACGTTGCTGCGCCGCAGCGGCACCCCGACACCGGTGTGGGTGGTGAACTTCTCCATGATGTTCTCCTCGTGGTGGTCGGGGCTCAGACGTGCATCGGGACGCTGGGGTCCAGCGGCGCCAGCGGTGACCCGTCGAAGGTGGTCAGGTCGACGTCCTGGTCCAGGTCCAGGTCGGAGACCGACGACAGCGTGCCCCGCACGGCAGTGGCGGCCGCGACCAGCGGGGAGACCAGGTGGGTGCGCCCGCCCTTGCCCTGCCGGCCCTCGAAGTTGCGGTTCGAGGTGGATGCCGCCCGCTCCCCCGGGGAGAGCTGGTCGGGGTTCATCCCCAGGCACATCGAGCAGCCGGCGTTGCGCCACTCCGCCCCGAAGTTCAGGAAGATCTCATCCAGCCCCTCCGCCTCGGCCTGCAGCCGCACCCGCGCCGAGGCGGGTACCACCAGCACGCGCACGTTCTCGGCCTTCCGGCGGCCCTTGAGCACCTTCGCCACCGAGCGCAGGTCCTCGATCCGACCGTTCGTGCACGAACCGATGAACACGGTGTCCACGGCGATGTCCCGCAGCGGGGTGCCCGGCACCAGGTCCATGTACTCCACCGCCCGCTCGGCCGCGATCCGGGCGTTCTCGTCGGCGATCTCCTCCGGGACCGGGACCCGGCCGGAGATCGGCAGGCCCTGACCGGGGTTGGTGCCCCAGGTCACGTACGGCTCCAGGTCGGCCGCCTCGAGCACCACCTCGGCGTCGAAGACCGCGTCGTCGTCGGTGCGCAGCGTCTTCCAGTACTCCATCGCCGCGTCCCAGTCCGCCCCCTCGGGCGCGTGCGGGCGACCCTTGAGGTAGGCGAACGTGGTCTCGTCCGGGGCGATCATCCCGGCCCGGGCACCGGCCTCGATCGACATGTTGCAGATCGTCATCCGCGCCTCCATGGAGAGCTTGCGGATCGCCTCGCCCCGGTACTCCAGCACGTAGCCCTGGCCGCCGCCGGTGCCGATCTTGGCGATGATGGCCAGGATGATGTCCTTCGAGGTGGCCCCGGCGGGCAGCTCGCCGTTGACCGTGATCGCCATCGTCTTGAACGGCGCCAGCGGCAGCGTCTGGGTGGCCAGCACGTGCTCCACCTCGGAGGTGCCGATACCGAAGGCCAGCGCGCCGAACGCGCCGTGGGTTGAGGTGTGGGAGTCCCCGCACACCACCGTCAGACCCGGCTGGGTCAGGCCCAGCTGCGGGCCCACCGCGTGCACGATGCCCTGGTCGGCATCCCCCAGGGAGTGCAGCCGGATGCCGAACTCCTCGGCGTTGCGGCGCAGCGTCTCGATCTGGGTGCGGCTGGTCGCGTCCGCGATCGGCAGGTCGATGTCCAGCGTCGGGGTGTTGTGGTCCTCGGTGGCGATCGTCAGGTCCGGACGGCGCACCTGCCGACCCGCCAGGCGCAGCCCCTCGAACGCCTGCGGACTGGTCACCTCGTGCACGAGGTGGAGATCGATGTAGAGCAGGTCGGGTGCTCCGTCCTCACCCTTGCGGACCACATGGTCCCGCCACACCTTCTCAGCCAACGTTCCGGCCATCGCGCGTCACCTTCGTTCATCATGTGTGCCCCGCTCGTGACGGGGCTTCCAACCAGCCGATTTGCATCTCACGGTATGAGACGGCAATATCGACCTATGGACAATTCTAGCGGAGTCGGCGTTCTCGACAAAGCCGCGACCGTCCTGGGTGCCCTGGAGGCAGGTCCCGCGACGCTCGCACAGCTCGTCGCCGCCACACACCTGGCCCGTCCCACCGCGCACCGCCTGGCGGTCGCGCTCGAGCACCACAGGTTCGTCGCCCGGGACATGCAGGGTCGGTTCATCCTCGGCCCCCGCCTGGCCGAGCTGGCCGCCTCGGCCGGGGAGGACCGGCTGCTCGCTGCGGCCGGATCGGTGCTGCTCGCCCTGCGCGACCACACCGGGGAGAGCGCCCAGCTGTTCCGCCGGCAGGGCGACCAGCGCATCTGCGTGGCGGCCGCGGAGAAGACGATGGGCCTGCGTGACTCGATCCCGGTCGGGGCCACGCTCTCCATGCTCGCCGGGTCCGCCGCCCAGGTGCTGCTCGCCTGGGAGGAGCCGGACCGGCTGCACCGTGGCCTGCACGGGGCGAAGTTCACCGCCACGATCCTCTCCGGGGTGCGCCGGCGCGGCTGGTCGCAGAGCGTGAGCGAGCGCGAGGTCGGCGTGGCCTCGGTGTCCGCCCCGGTGCGCGGCCCGTCCGGCCGGGTGATCGCCGCCGTGTCGGTCTCCGGGCCGATCGAGCGGATGACCCGCCAGCCCGGCCGCCTGCACGCGAACGCGGTGATGGCCGCGGCGAACCGGCTCACCGAGGTGCTGCGCGCCAGCGAGGAGAACTGAACCGACCCCGATCTCGTGTGGACGATCGGTGGGGCTACCACCCCAGCGATCGTCCACACGAGGGCCGTGAGCCGGTCGGCAGCGGGCTCAGCGCCCGGTGAGGAACGCCTCCACCAGCGGGCCGGCGGTCGCCGCCCCGCCACGCGCACCGGCACCGACGAACGCCGCGACCGCCAGGTCCCCCTGGATCGCGATCATCCAGCCGTGCGTGGCGTCCTCGGCCCCTTCGGCAGTGCCGGTCTTGGCCAGCACGTCCTCCCCGGGCACGTCCCGCAGGGCACTCCCGGTGCCGCCGGTCACGACGGCGCGCATCGCCTGCTGCAGGTACGTCGCCTCGGTGTGGGTCAACGGGGCCGCCACGTCCGCGTCCGGTGCCTCGGTCGCGTCGCCGTCGCCAGCGTCCTCGGTCGCGTCGCCACCGTCGGTGGCCGCACCGCTGTCGGCCGCACCGCTGTCGGTCGCGTCGCCGTCGTCAGTGGCCGCACCGCCCTCCTGACCCTCCTGCCCGGGTGAGCCGTCCTGGCCCGGCTGGGCTGCGCCGTCATCGGGATCGGCGAGGACGAGCTGCGGGGTGACCCGCTGCTCGGCGGCCACCGAGGCGGCCACCGCGGCCATCGCGACCGGGGAGACGAGCACCTGGCCCTGACCGATCATCTCGGCGGCGAGCTGGGTGCCCTCGGCCTGCTCCGGCAGCGACCCCAGCCACACCGGGTAGCCGAGGTCCACGGAGTCGCCACGGCCCAGCCCGAGCGCCTCGGCGGCACTGGCCAGCTCGGCGGCGCCGACCCGGTCGCGCTGGTCCATCAGCGCCGTGTTGCAGGACTGCGCGACCGCCTCCTCCAGGGTGATCTCACCGAGGTGGTCGGCCGGGTAGCCGGGATAGTTCTCGAACTCGCGACCGTTGACGTCCAGCGTCTCCGAGCAGGTGACCGGATCCTCCAGCGTCATCCCCGAACGCAGCAGGGCGAGCAGGGTGACAACCTTGAACGTGGAGCCGGGCGGGTACTGGGCGAGGGTGGCCGTGGACCAGCCCTGGCTGGCCGGCCCGCTGGCAGCAGCGAGCACCTCCCCGGTGGACGGCCGGATCGCCACCAGCGCGCTCGGCGAGTCCTGGTCGGCGAGGATCTCCTCGGCGAGCACCTGCAGGTCGGCGTCCAGCGTGGTGCGCAGCGGCTGCCCGCGGACGGCCTCGGCGGTGAACACCTCGGTGGGCTCGGCGCCCTCGTCCCCGGTGCTGACGCTCACCGTCAGGGCTCCGAACCCGCGCAGGCGGTCCTCGTAGGCCCGCTGCAGCCCGGACAGGCCGACCCGGTCGCCCAGCTGCACGGCACCGTCGGAGGACTCGATGATCTCGGCGGTCGCCTCGCCCACCCGGCCGAGGATCTCCGCGGCGAAACCGGGGGTGGGGCCGAGAGCACGCACGGCAGGCACCAGGTTCACCCCCTCCACCGCCCGGACCGCGTCCATGTCCACATCGCCCGGGTCGTCCTGGCGGACCTCCATCGCCACCACGAACGCGCGGTCTCCGGCGGCCAGCACCCGGTCGGCGTACCCGTCGGGATCGTCCAGCTCGAGCACCTCGGCGAGCTCGACCGCCTGGTCGGCCCACTGCTCGGGTCCGATGTAGGTCTTGTCGATGCCGATCCGGTACACGTCGGTCTCGGTGACCAGCACCTGGTCGCCCTGGCCGAGCACCTGCCCGCGCGGTGCGGAGCCCTGGGTCACGGTGAGCACACCGTCGGTACCCAGGTCGGGGGCGAGCAGCTCCCGGGACCAGGTGGTCAGGTAGGGCCCGTCGTCGGTGGCGGTCAGGTGCACCGAGACCGGGTAGGTCCAGTCTTCCTCGGTGCCGGGCACGTCCCAGGTCCAGGTGAGGGCGGCGTCGGCGGCAGTGCCCTCGCCCTCGTCGTAGGCGCTGGAGGTCCAGGTGACCTCCACGGCGGGCTCCAGCACGGCCGTCAGCTCGCCGAGCACCGCCTGGGCCTGCTCGGTGGCGAGCTGCTGGTCCTGAGCGCTCAGCGGGGCCGCGGAGAAGTCTCCGGTGGTCAGCGCCTCGGCCAGGGCCTCGGCGGCCGCCACCTCCGGGTGCGGTTCGACCGGCTGCAGGCCTCCCCCGTCGGGCTCGGTGCACGCGGTCAGCACGAGTCCGGCTGCGACCAGCAGCGCTCCGGCACGCAGACCGTAGCGCGCCCGCCTCGACCGCTGCGTGCTCCCTCGTGACATCCACTACCTCCCCGGGTCAGAGGCGAGCGTATCCGGCGAACCTGGGTTCCTCCGGTACCGGCGACCCGGCGCGGCCCATCCCGGCTCACGCGGCCAGCGCGGCCCACGCGCCCAGCGCGGCCCACGCGACCCAGCGCGGCCCACGCGACCCAGCGCGGCTCACGCGGACGTTCGTCCGCGCAGC
>CAZMDO010000014.1:0-22960 GCA_964564445.1 uncultured Ruaniaceae bacterium
GCGCCCAGCCCACCCCGGAGGCGCCGAGCAGCTTGCCGTGCGCGCGGGTGAACGGGAGCCGGTCCAGACGCTCGGTACGGGTGAGCTGGGTGGTCGGACCTGGATCAGTCATCGGACCTCGATCAGGGGTGGGACAGGGGCTGCGCCACGTCAACGGCGGCTGAGCCGAACTGTAGCGCCGCGGAGCGCCGTGCGGTGCGGGGCGGCTGCTGCGACCATGGACCGCGATGACCACCGCCGCCACCCCCGAGCAGATCCTCGCACTGGCCGCCCGGCACGGGCTGGAGCTGGACCCGATGAGTGTGCACCTGAACGAGAGCGGACTGGACTACCGGGTCGCCCACGCCCGGGACGCCGCCGGCACCGACTGGGTGCTGCGCATCCCGCGCCGCCCCGGCCTGGCTCCCGGCGCCCGCGCCGAGGCGCTGCTGCTCGAGCTGGTGCGGGACCGGATCGATCCGCAGGTGCCGCACTGGCGGGTGCACACCGAGGACCTCATCGCCTACCCGCTGCTGCCCGGTCACCCGGGTCTGACCATCGACGACGGCGCCCCCACCTGGCACGTGGACCTCGCCTCCCAGCACCTCGCCCGGGCATACGGCCACCTGGTCGGCCAGCTGCACCAGGTGCCGGTCGCCGAGGTGGCTGCGGCCGGTCTGCCCACCCCGACCATCGCCGACGTGCGCCGGGCCCGTGCCGCGGACCTGGCCCGCGTGGCGTCCGAGTTCCACGTGGAGCCGGCGCTGCTGGACCGGTGGCAGGCCTGGCTGGCCGACGAGACCTGCTGGCCGGAGCACACCGTGCTCACCCACGGCGAGCTGTACCACGCGCACCTGCTGGTGGGCGCGCAGGAGACGATCACCGGGGTGCTGGACTGGACCACCGCCGGGATCGGCGACCCCGCCAAGGACCTGATGTTCCAGGCCGGGTACGCACCGCCGGAGGCCTTCGCCGCCTTCCTGGACGCCTACCAGGAGGCCGGCGGGCAGGTCTGGCCGGGCCTGGAGCGGCACTGCGCCGAGCTGCTCGCCTTCGCCCCGGTCGACTACGGCCTGTTCGCCCTGGAGACCGGCGAGGCCGAGCACCGGGCGGCCGCGCAGGCCCAGCTCGCCCCCTCCGCAGGTCGTCATGGCCAGCGTGGTCTATAGCGCACGCTGGCCATGACGACCCCGGGGGGAGGGGGCGAGCCAGCCGAGCAGCTGGTCGAAGGCGGCCACCAGCTCGTCCCGGCGGCTGGTGGCCAGCGCAGGCATGCATGCGCCCTTGCAGAGCGTGACGACCATGGCCGCGGTGGCCACCGGGTCCACCGGCAGCGCCCAGCTGCCGCTCGCCGCCCCCGCACGCAGCAGGTGCTGCAGCTGTGCCAGCCAGGCGGCCTCGGCGCCGGCGATCGCTGCCCCCAGCTGCTCGTCCCGCCGGGCACGCAGGGCGATCTCGGCGAGCACCGAACGCAGGTCGTCGTCGCCGAGGAGCAGGTCGCGGACCTCATGCAGGTGCCCGGTCAGCCGTTCCGCGGGGTCGCCCTCGGCGGGCACGGTGGCCTGGAACCGGGACTGCAGCTCGCCGTAGGCGGCACGGATCAGCTCTTCCTTGCTGGCGTAGTAGTAGTGCACCGTGGCGATGTTCACCCCGGCGCGCTCGGCCACGTCCCGCATCCGCAGCCCCTCGAAGCCGCGCTCGGCGATGCTGGCGAACGCCGCTGCGGAGATCTGCCTCCGACGGTCCACTGCTGCTCCTCGATGGTGATCAATCACTTGATTGTAGGTGGGCGGCGGCGTAGCATCGCCTCAATCAAGTGATTGATGGCAGTCGGGGTCGATCGCGTCGATGACGAAGGAGGACCGATCATGACCGAGAGCGTGGCCAGCGAGCCGGTGCTGCGGGACAACAGCCGCAGCCGGCGGCAGCGATGGGTGAACCGCCTCGTGCGGCGGGTGCTCGGCTCACCGCTGCACCGGCTGATGAGCGGCAAGATCATGATCGTGGAGGTCCTCGGCCGCCGGACCGGGAACCGTTACGCCGTGCCCACCGCGTTCGCCGACAGCGGTGAGCAGGTGCTGGCCGCCTCCCCGGGCACCTGGGTGCGCAACCTGTCGCCGGACCGACCGGTGGTGCTGGTGCACCGTGGGCGGCGCCGGGTGATGGTGCCCCGCCTTGTCACCGACCGGGAGCCCGCGCAGCGGGTGGCGGCGGACCTGTTCCCCGGCAACCCGGTGCTGCGCCGGAACAT
Organism: uncultured Ruaniaceae bacterium; assembly: GCA_964564445.1. Taxonomy (GTDB): domain Bacteria; phylum Actinomycetota; class Actinomycetes; order Actinomycetales; family Beutenbergiaceae; genus Ruania. The sequence continues at coordinate 2,231 of CAZMDO010000014.1, forward strand.
GCAGGTCGCGCTCACCCGCGACGGCGCCGTGGACGCCAAGAGCCTCGACGCCGCGATGCAGCGGGGTATGCGGCTGATCACGTTCAGCCCGCCGGCCTGACCGTCAGGCTCGCAGGGCGGCAAGGATCGGGGCGAGCATCCGCGGGTCGGTCTGCAGGATCAGCGTGGTCACGCAGCTGGCCTCCCAGGTGGCCAGCTGGCGGCGCAGCTCCTCCGGCGGACCGACCAGGGCCACCTGGCGCACCAGCTCGGTGGGGATCGCCGCTGCCGCCGCCTCCTTCTCACCCGCGGCGTACTTCGCCTGCACCTGCGCGCACACCTCGGCGTAGCCGATACGCTCGATCGCCTCCCGGTGGAAGTTCGTGCTCGCCGACCCCATCCCGCCGATGTACAGGGCCAGGTGCGGGCGTACCTGGTCGGCCGCCCACTCCAGGTCCGGACCGATCACCGCCGGCACTGCGGCGCTCACCTCGAACTCCTCCGCCGGGCTGCGCTGGGGAGCGCGGCGGGCGAACCCGTCGGCCAGGTTCTGCCGGTACTCGGCATCCAGGGCCGGGGAGATGAACGCCGGCAGCCAGCCGTCGGCGATCTCCGCGGCCAGCGCAGTGTTCCGTGGACCCTGCGCCGCCAGGTGGATCGGCAGGTCTGCTCGCAACGGATGCACCGTGGACCGCAGCGCCTTGCCCTGGTGAGCTCCGCCGTCGAGCGGGAGCTGGTAGTGCCGACCGGAGAAGGTGACCGGCGCCTCCCGGGCGAGCACCTGGCGCACGATGGCCAGGTACTCCCGGGTGCGCTGCAACGGCCGCGGGTAGGGCTGGCCGTACCAGCCCTCCACCACCTGCGGGCCGGACGCGCCCAGCCCGAGCACGAACCGGCCGCCGGAGAGGTGGTCCAGGGTGAGCGCGGTCATCGCCGTGGCCGCCGGGGTGCGGGCGGACAGCTGCGCGATCCCGGTGCCCAGCCGCACCCGGGACGTGGCCGCACCCCACCAGGCCAACGGGGTGAACGCGTCCGACCCGTAGGACTCGGCGGTCCAGACCGAGTCCAGCCCGAGATCGTCCGCCGCCGCGACCGCCTCCGCCGCCCCGGCCGGTGGCCCGGCTGCCCAGTACCCGGTGTGAAATCCGATCCGCATCCCGCCATCATGCCGCAGCCGCCTACAACCTTCGTCGTATGCCGGCCGGTGCAGGTGGGTGCTTTCGGCCGATGGGCCCGTGGGCGCTCCCGGGCCAGGGTGGTGGCCATGGGAAGCTCATCGATCCTGGTGGCCGGCATCGTGACCGCTGAGGTGCTGTTCTGGGTGCTGCTCCTCGGCGGCCTCGCCGCCCGGTACCTGGTGCGGGCGAGGCGGCTGAGCACCGTGCTGCTGGTGGGGGTGCCGCTGGCGGACCTGGTGCTCGTGCTGCTCACCGTGGTGGACCTGCTCAGTGGGTCGGTGCCCGGGAACGTGCACGGCCTCGCCGCGATCTACCTGGGGTTCTCCGTGGCGTTCGGACCCTACATCGTGCGCCGGGTGGACCCCTGGTTCGCCCACCGGTTCGCCGGCGGGCCGGCGCCGGAGCAGCTGCCCGCCTCCGGTCCGGTGCGGCTGCGGCACGAGTGGCAGAGCATGAAGCGGATGCTGGGCGCCTGGGCGCTGGCGGTGCCGCTGCTGCTGATCATGGTGGTCGTGTCCGGGTGGCGGGTGCCGACCTCGGCGGCGGAGCTGTTCGGCAGCGACCCGATCTGGGCGTGGATCGGGCGGATCACCCTGGTGCTGGTGATCTGGTTCGTCACCGGGCCGGTGTACTACGCACTGTTCAGGTGGCGGGCGCCCGAGGGGGAGCGGTCCGGGCGCGGTGCGGGAGAGGGGTCCGCACGGGCCGAGGGGGAGCGGTCCGCACGGGCCGGGCGGTCGGCGGCGCCGCGGCGAGCGCACCGGCAGCTCCATCTCCAGCAGCACCCGTTCGGGTGGCCAGCAGCATCGTCGTCACCTCGTTCAGCCTCTGCAGCCAGTCGGACCGGCGGGGGCGAGCATCGCGGACTCGATCAGCGCCCCACCGACCCGCGGTGAGTGGGTGAGCTCGGCGAGCCCGCCGGGTTCGCTGTGCAGCAGGGACCGCTCCAGCTCGGCCAGGGCCGGCTGCACCAACCATCCCGCAGCACAGTGGTCAGCCGCCTCAAGCGCCTGCTTGATCGGCCACTGGATGCCGGAGACCGCCACCCAGTGCGTCTGGATCGGACCTGGACGGCGGCCGGCGAGCGTCTCGCGGACATCGTCGGCACTGAGGTGGTGCGAGCGACCCTGGATGGTGAACCGCATGTCAACGAACCTGGGACGGGACCTCGAGGTCGGCCCGCGACCGGGGATCCGGGGCCGCCAGGGCGTCCGACGCGGACCCGGTGACCATCGGTTGCTGCATGTATCCACCCTGCCACGGCCGAGGGTGGGTACCGTGGTGCCCGCGCGGGCGCGCTGTGGATGCCGGCTGTGCCGTGGACATCGGTTGCGCGTGGACGCAGAGAGGGGAGCGTGGTGGGAACGGAGAACCCGGGGCGGACGAGCACCGACGGTGCGGCCGACGCTCCGACCGACCGACCGGTACGGCGGTGGCGGCGTCGGCTGCTGCGGGCCGGCATCGGCCTGGTGGCGACCGTGGTGGTGCTCGCGCTCGCGGTGGTGGTCGCCTTCCAGGTGAGCTACTGGCCCACCACGCTGCTGCTGCGGAACATGCCGACCTTCAACGGGGAGGACCCGGCGGACGGGCAGGTGGCGGCCCCTCCCGGGGTGCAGTCCACCTTCGACGTGGTCTACCGTCCCGGCGACCCGGACGGGCGGATGGACGTGTTCTGGCCGGAGGACGCCGGGGAGCCCCTGCCGGCGCTGGTGTGGGTGCACGGCGGTGCGTTCGTCGCCGGGACCAAGGACGGCACCACCACGTACCTGCAGACCATCGCCGCCCACGGCTACACCATCATCTCCGTGGAGTACACGAAGGCGCCCGAGCAGCACTACCCGTACCAGCTCGGTCAGGTGGCGGACGCGATCGCCTACATCAACGAGCACGCCCTGGAGCTGCACGTGGACCCCAGCCGGATCGTGATCGGCGGCGACTCGGCGGGCGGGCACATCGCCGCGCAGACCGCGATGGCCATCTCCCAACCGGGCTACGCCGAGGCTGCCGGCCTGCAGCGCCCGATGGCCGCCCAGCAGCTCCTCGGCACCGTGCTCATGTGCGGGGCCTACGACCTGCACCTGCCGGACTATGACGACGGCATCATGGGCCGCTTCCAGCGCGACATCATCTGGGCCTACACCGGCGAGAAGGACTTCCTGGACGACCCGACCCTGGAGTACGCCTCGCTGCCGCAGCACGTTACCGGCGACTTCCCGCCCACGTTCATCTCCGCCGGCAACGCCGATCCGCTCGAGCCGCACTCGCACTCGATGGCCGAGGCGCTGCAGGCGGCCGGCGTGCCGGTGGACACGCTGTTCTTCCCACCCGGCACCGAACCGGCGGTGCCGCACGAGTACCAGATGGCCCTGCACACCGAGGCCGCCCAGCTCGCCCTGGACCGGGTGCTGGACTTCCTCGCCGCGCACACCCGGTAGCACCGGCCCGCCCGTCCCGCCCGGCCCGCCCGGCCGGCCGCGGACGCCGGCCCGGACCGGGGATCAGGACAGCTGCGGGGCGACCTCGCGGGCGATCAGGTCCAGGTGGTCCAGGTCCGCCAGGTCGAGGATCTGCAGGTACACCCGCTCCGCGCCCATCTCGTGCACCTGCCGGAACCGCTCGGCCGCCTCCGCCGGGGTTCCGGCCACCCCGTTCTCGCGCAGCTCGGCCGGCTCCCGGCCGATCGCGGCGGCCCGGCGGGCCAGCTCCGCCTCGTCGGTGCCCACACAGGCCACCAGCGCCACCGAGTAGGTCAGCTCGCCGGGGTCGCGGCCGATGTCCTGGCACGCCTGGCGCACCCGGGCGAACCCTGCCGGGATGTCGGCGATCGCCGGGAAGCCGAGGTTGAACTCGGCTGCGAACCGGGCGGCCAGCGCAGGGGTACGGCGCTTCCCGTGCCCACCGACGAGCACCGGCAGCGGCGACTGCACCGGCTTGGGCAGCGCGGGGGAGTCGGTGAGGTGGTAGTGCTCACCGGCGAACGAGAACGTCTCCCCGGCCGGGGTGCCCCACAGCCCGGTGACCACCTCCAGCTGCTCCTCCAGCATCCCGAACCGCTTGTCCGGGAACGGGATGCCATAGGCCGCGTGCTCCTCGGCGTACCAGCCGGTGCCCAGGCCGAGCTCCACCCGGCCGCCCGACATCTGGTCCACCTGCGCCACCTGGATCGCCAGCACGCCCGGGTGGCGGAAGGTGGCCGAAGAGACCAGGGTGCCGAGCCGGATGCGGGAGGTCTCCCGGGCCAGGCCGGCGAGCGTGGTCCAGGCGTCCGTGGGTCCGGGCAGACCGTCGGTGCCCATCGCCAGGTAGTGGTCGGACCGGAAGAACGCGTCGAAGCCGAGCTCCTCGGTGGCCTGGGCGACGGCGAGCAGGTCGTCGTAGGAGGCGCCCTGCTGAGGTTCGGTGAAGATCCGTAGCTGCATGGCCCCAGCCTGCCACGGTCAGCTCGCGAAGAGATGTCACAGCACAGCGACATGGCAGCAATGTCGCAGAGCGGTGACACTGCCGCCATGTCACAGATCGTAGACATTGCAGCCGAGCGTCTCCTGGAGCGGCTCGCCGCGATGGCCGACGCCGTTCCAGGGCACGTCGAAGCGGTGTTGGCCGAGGTGGACGACTGGCACGGGGCAGGCGACCGAGCTGGGGAACGGCTGCTTCCCCGGCTGCGCCGAAATGCGGCACGCTGGTGCTGACCTCTCGTGCGGCACAATGACCGGGATGACCCCCGCCACTGACGCCGAAGTGCCACTGATCCTGACCGGTGGCCGCGTGCTGGCCGACGATGGCCCGGTCGAGGCCACCGTGGTGGACATCCACATCCACGGCGCCGCCGGGCACAGCTTCGAGCAGGCCGAGGATGACGACGGCGCGGCGGCCATCCTGCACCATATCGCCTCCCGAGGGGTCATCACGGTGCTCGCCTCCCTCGCCTCAGACCAGATCGACACCCTGGTCAGCGCGGTCGGTGCCCTGCACGCCCGCCGCGACCACTCCCTGCCGGGGGCGGCCGAGCTGGCCGGAGTGCACCTGGAAGGACCGTTCCTCGCACCGGCGCAGGCCGGGGCGCACTGACCGCCGAGGTGATCGCGGACGGTAAGCACCTGCCGCCGGCGCTGCTGGAGATAGCCCGCCGGTGCGCCTGGGGGAGAGCCTCATCGTCGTCTCTGACGCCACCTCCGGTGCCGGGCCGCCCGAGGGGACCCGCTACGCGCTGGCCGAGGTGGTCTGCGAGGTGCGTGACGGCGTCGGCGTGGTGGTCGGGGCGGACGCGTTCGGGGGCAGCACCACCGCGCTGGAGGCGATGCTCGGCTACCTGCACACCGAACTGGGCTGGCCGGTCGAGGAGCTGTTCGCGATGGGCAGCACCCGGCCGGCCCAGATCGCCGGTCTCGGCGACCGCAAGGGCCGGATCGCGCCGGGCTATGACGCCGACCTGGTCGTGGTCGAGGACGACCTGACCCCGTGGGCGACCGTGGTGCGCGGTCAGCTCGTGTGGCCGTAGCGGCGCGCTCTGGCTTCCCCTATTATTTGACAGAGTGAATGAATGGGTGCATGCTCTTTGGCGTGCAGCGAAGCCCAGATCTCGTCGACGCGCCGTCCCTGGCCACGCTGGGGCCGGCGGCACGCGGGGTGGTGCAGGCCCTGCTGGTCGGTGGTCCGCTCACCCGGGCCCAACTCGCCCGTCGCCTCGGTCTGTCCCCGGCAAGCTTGACGAAGACCACTCGACCACTGCTCATTTCTGGCTTAATCTCTGAAGGAATCGCGCTTGCGTCGGAGCGGCGAGGTCGTCCCGGTGCGCCGTTGGTGCTCGATGCCGCCCGGCACCAGTTCATCGGCGTGAAGCTCACTGCGGATGAAGTCTTCGCGGTCCGGGCCGATGCACGCGGCAGCGTCGAGGCGAGCCTGAGCGCACCGATCGAGAGCACAGAGGTCACCGCTGTCATCGCCAAGATTGTTGCGCTCGTGAACGAAATACGGGATCGGCAACAGATCCAGGCGCTCGGGATCGGGCTCGCGGGTGAGCAGACCCGTTTCGACGACACGGTGCGCCGGAACAGCTATCTGGGCTGGGACCAGGTGCCGCTCGCCCGGATGGTCGAGGAGGCGACCGGGATTCCCACCGTGCTCAGCGGAGACGCCCGGGCGCTCACCGCTGGCGTGCAGTGGTCCGGACCCGGCAAGGGAATGAGCGAGTTCGCCGTCCTTACCGTAGGAGTGGGCATCGGCTTGGGCATCGTGCTCGAGGACAAGGTGCTCTCCGGGCCGAGCGGCCTTGTCGGCATGATCGGGCACCACCGGATCTCGGACTCGGGCCCACTCTGCGAGCTGGGCCACCGTGGCTGCGCCTCGAGCTATCTCACCACTGCTGCGATCACCGGTGGCATCGGCGTCCCGCACGGCCGCATCGACCTCGACCTGGCGCAGGGTTGCGCTCTGGCCGCCGCCGGCGATCCCGTCGCACTGCGGGTGCTTGTGGACGCCGGGCGCGCTCTCGGCGTGATCATCGCCCACCTCGTGAACATCCTCGCGCTACCCGCCGTCATCCTCACCGGTGATGGCCTGGAGCTGCTCCCCTACGCCGAGGACAGCATGCAGGCCGCGCTCGCTGAGCACCTGGATCCGGTGGCGCGTCACCCGCAGGTGGTGGCGTACACCTCCGGGTTCGACGAGTGGGCCCGCGGTGCTGCAGTGGTCGCCTGCCAGTGGCTGCTCGACCCGCCACCACAGCGCTACACCCAGCCATGACCGTCCCGACGAGCGAGAGTCGCATACCCAGGAGGAGGAACACCGTGCCCGAGCTGCCCCCAGAACCCACCGAGCCCCTTGCCCCTGAGGCGGGCGCGATCAGCATCGGCATCGTCGGTGCCGGACAGTTCTCCCGGAGCTTTGCCACTCTGTGGGACCGGCACCCCAACGTCAGCCGGATCGCGATCACCGATCTGCGGCAGGAGCGTGCCCAGGCGCTCGTGGACCGTTACCCGCGCGCCAGCGTGATGGAGAGCTTCGAGCAGATGCTGGACTCGGACCTGGACGCGGTGGCGGTCTTCACCCAGCGGTGGACCCACGCTCCGCTGGTGCTGGCCGCGCTCGAGGCCGGTAAGCACGTCTACTCGGCGGTACCGATGGCCACCGAGCTCACCGACATCGAGGCGATCATCGCCGCCGTCGAGCGCACCGGCCTGACGTACATGATGGGCGAGACCAGCTACTACAACCCGGCCACCGTGTTCCTGCGCCGCAAGATCGCCGAGGGAGCGCTCGGCCGGGTGTTCTACTCCGAGGGCGACTACGTGCACGACATGGACCTCGGCTTCTACGACGCCTATGCCTACAGCGGCGGCGAGAACTGGAAGGCGACGGCCAGCTATCCACCGATGCTCTACCCCACGCACGCGATCGGTGGAGTGCTCGGAGCGCTGCCCGCCCGGGCTGTCAGCGTCAGCTGCCTCGGGGTGGAGGACCAGCGTGACGACGGCGTCTTCGACCGGGAGATCAGCCAGTTCGATAACAACTTCTCCAACGCCACAGCCTTGTTCGAGCTCTCCGACGGCGGGGCGATGCGCACCAACGAGATGCGTCGGGTCGGCTATCCATCCCAGATCCGCGAGTCCCGGTTCCGCTTCTTTGGCACCGAGGCCAGCTTTGAGCAGCTGGCGCACCAGAGCGTCTGGCACGACAAGGAGAGCTCGCACGACATCTCGGCGGACTTCGTCCCGATCCGCAGCGGCGACGAGAGTGACCTCGACGACGTCGCGCCCGCGCTTCGGGAGGCGTTCACCTCAGGCTCGGCACCGGTGCACGACCGGTCCAGGCTCCCGGCCTCCTATGCCGATGCTCCGAACGGTCACGAAGGGTCGCACCACTTCCTCGCCGACGACTTCGTCCGCGCAGTGGTCACCGGTCAGCACCCTCCGGTGCACGCATGGCGTGCCGCGCACTTCACCGCACCCGGGATCGTGGCGCACGCTTCCGCCCGTGCAGGAGGTGAGCGTCTGACCATCCCCGACTTCGGCGACGGACCGCGGGCCTGACCGCCCTGCCGCCGAGCACCCACCTGCAACGACGCAAGGAGGATCCGATGAGCGCCCCACCGGTGCGATCACGACGAACCACCCGACGCGACGACACCAGGCTTGCCCTGCTGTTCATCCTGCCGGCCACCATCGGCCTGGTCACCTTCTACTTCTGGCCGCTGCTCCGTGGCCTCTGGCTTAGCCTCACCTCCTGGGACTTGCTCAGCCCGGCCCAGTTCGTCGGGCTGCAGAACTACCGGGACATGGCCGCAGACCCCGTGTTCTGGAATGCCCTCCGGGTCACCGCGCTGTACGTGGTGATCAACATCAGTGTGCAGACCGTGGCCGCGTTGCTGCTGGCGGTGCTGATGCAGCGGCTCAGCCAGTCGACTCTGCTTCGGTCGCTGGTGCTGGCGCCGTACCTGGTCTCCAACGTGGTGGCCGCCTTGGTGTTCCTGTGGATCCTGGACTTCCAGCTCGGCATCGGCAACCAGCTGCTGGTCTGGTTAGGTATGGACCGGATCGGCTTCTTCACCAGCCAGACCTGGGCTATCCCCACGATCGCACTGGTGAATGTGTGGCGGCACATGGGGTACACGGCACTGTTGATCTTTGCGGGGCTGCAGACCATCCCGCACACGGTGTACGAAGCCGCTCGGATGGACGGAGCGTCCGAGATCCGGATGTTCTTCCGGATCACCGTGCCGCTGCTGCGTCCGATCCTCGGCCTGGTGCTGATCATCTCAGTGATCGGCTCCTTCCAAGTATTCGACACGGTGGCCGTGACCACCAACGGTGGACCGGTCGATGCGTCCCGGGTGCTGCAGCTCTACATCTATGACAAGGCCTTCGCCCAGTTCGACTTCGGTTACGCCTCCGCGTTGAGCGTGGCGCTGCTCGTGCTGCTGATGGTGGTCACTTTCGTGCAGTACCGCGTCACACGGGCCGGCCAGACGGACCTGAACTAGGAGGCGGGAACGATGACTGACACCACAGCCATCGCCGAGGTGGCCCCGGTCGGTGCTACCTCCGGTGAGCATCAGCCGCGTCGGCGACGCCGCGTGAGCCCAGGCAGGATCGCCGCCTGGGTGGTGATGACCGTGCTCCTGATCATCACCCTGTTCCCGTTCTACTGGATGCTGCGCACTGCGCTCTCCAGCAACAGCGCGTTGTATGCCAACGCGACCTCATGGCTGCCGGTGGACTTCAGCTGGGGCGGATTCGAACGCGTCTTCGGGATGCAGAGTACTGAGGAGGCGATCGCTCAGGGCGGTTCCGGAGCCTCGATCGACTTCTGGCGCTACCTCGGCAACTCCGTGATCGTGGCCACGGGCATCACGGCATTCCAGGTGTTCTTCTCCGCGATGGCGGCGTATGCCTTCTCCCGGCTGCACTGGAAGGCCCGCGATCGGGTGTTCGGCATCTTCCTGCTCTCCTTGATGGTGCCGGTGATCTTCACGTTGCTGCCGAACTTCCTGCTGATCCGTGAGCTGGGTCTGATCGACACGCTGCTCGGGATCATGCTGCCGGGGCTGTTCATGACTCCCTTCGCGATCTTCTTCCTGCGGCAGTTCTTCATGAATGTCTCCACCGAGGTGGAAGAGGCGGCACTGATCGACGGTGCGAGCAAGGTGCGGGTGTTCTTCGCCCTGATCATCCCGATGTCCGTCGGACCTATCGCCACCATCTCGATCCTGACCTACATAACGGCCTGGAACGACTACTTCTGGCCACTGATGGTCTCCTACACCGACGAGTCCCGAGTGCTCACCGTGGCCCTGGGGAACTTCACTGCGCAGAGCCCACAGACCGGACCGGACTGGTCGGGGCTGATGGCCGCGACCTTGGTGGCCGCGTTACCGATGATTCTGCTCTTCCTGGCGTTCGCGAAACGGATCGTCAACTCCATCGGATTCTCCGGGATCAAGTGAGGTAGACATGAGGACGACGACCGTTCGACCCAGCCCCAACCGCCGTCGCGTCGCAGCCATCGCCGCCAGCGCCGCAGCAGCAGTCGCGCTGGCCGGGTGTGCCGGCACCGGGACCGGGCAGCAGCACGTGACCCTGGACTACTGGCTCTGGGACGCCAATCAGCTGCCCGCCTACCAGACCTGCGTGGATGCTTTCGAGGAGCAGAATCCCGACGTGCAGGTACGGATCAGTCAGTATGGCTGGGCCGACTACTGGCGCAAGCTCACCGCGAGCTTCGTGGCCGGAGCCGGACCGGACGTCTTCACCGACCACCTCACCCGGTATCCGGAGTTCGCCAACCGAGGCTTGCTGCTCGACCTGTCCACCCTCGAGGCCACAGCCGGTGTGGAGGCCGGTGAGTTCCAGGAGGGCCTGGCGGACCTGTGGACCGGCCAGGGCGGTGAGCTCTATGGCATGCCGAAAGACTTCGACACGATCGCGTTGTTCTACAACGCCACGATGGTCGAGGAGGCCGGGCTCAGCCCTGAGGATTTGGACTCGCTGGACTGGAACCCCGAGGACGGTGGTTCGTTCGAGGATGTGATCGCGCACCTGTCCGTGGACGTGAACGGGGTGCGCGGCGACGAGGAAGGCTTCGACGCGGACAACGTCGCGGTCTACGGCCTCGCCTCCAACGGGTCGGGCGGTGTCGACGGTCAGACCCAGTGGTCCTGGCTCGCCGGCTCCACCGGCTGGACCTTCACCGACGCAGACGTGTGGGGCACCGAGTACCACTTCGACGATCCGCGCCTGCAGGACTCGCTGGAGTGGTTGTTCGGCCTGGTGGACAAGGGCTTCATGGCGCCGTACGAGGAGGTCGGCACCGACCCCAACCCGCAGCAGGCACTCGGCTCCGGACGGGCAGCGATCTCAGCGAACGGCTCGTGGATGATCCCCACCTACGCCAGCCTCGAGGGAATCGACCTGGGTATCGCCTCCTTGCCGAGCGGCCCAGTCGGGCACCCGGTCTCGATGTACAACGGGCTGGGTGACTCGATCAGCTCCCAGTCCGAACACCCTGAGGAGGCCGCACGGCTGGTGAGGTTCCTGGGTTCGGACGACTGTCAGGTGCTGGTGGGAGAAGCCGGTGTGGTCTTCCCGGCCCGCCCCGCAGGCACCGAAGCAGCCCGGGAGGCGTTCGCTGCCCGGGGCCTGGACGTCTCACCCTTCCTCGACCTGGTGGAGAATCAGCACACCCTGTACTTCCCGGTGACGCAGTCCTACGGGTCGATCACTGCCCTGGTGACACCGATCATGGACGAGATCTACATCGGCAACCGGGATGTCGCGACCCTGACCGAGGTGAACGAACAGGTCAACGACATGCTCAGCGATGGTTAGGGTGCACGCCCTCTCGACCCGGATCGGTCCACGCGATACGCCCTGGCCGGGGTCGGGCTCTGCGGTCACGAGCCAGCGGCGCAGGTATCGAGCCGGCAGCAGGTCGGACGGGGCGGGCCGGAGGGCAGCCGGCGAGGGATGCGTGGCGGCCGGCGTGGGTCAGCGGCGGCGCTGGCACCGCCCGCACCAGTAGAGCGTGCGCCCGGCCAGCGGTGCCGCCCGCACCCGAGACCCGCACTGCAGGCACGGCTCCCCGGTGCGCTGGTAGGTGAAGAACCGCCGCTCGAAGCGTTCCCCGAGCCGTTCGCCGGTGAGCGAGGCGGTGTACTGCTCCACCCCGCCGGCGGCGATCTCCGCCTTGGCGGCCGCCACCTGGTCGTCCATGGTGAGGATCTGCCCGTAGGCCATCCCGAGCGGCATCAGCTCGGTCAGGTCCCGCCACAGGGCCAGCCAGGTGGCCTCGCGCAGCTCCCGCCCGGGCCGGTACGGGTCCACCCGGTGGCGGAACAGCACCTCGCACCGGTACACGTTGCCCACGCCGGCCAGCACCCGTTGGTCCATCAGCAGCTCGGCCACCGGCTTGCGGCTGCGGCGCACCCGCTCCCACCCGGTGTGCGGGTCCGCGGCCGGGCGCAACGGGTCCGGCCCCAGCCGGGCCTCCACGGCCGCCACCTCCTCGGGGGTGCGCACCGCGCAGGTCATCGGCCCGCGCAGGTCGCCCACGTGCGTCTGGTTCAGCAGCCGCAGGCGCACCATGCCGGTCACCGGGACGTGCTCGGGGTCCGCACCACGCAGATCGGGGTGCAGCGGCAGCACCGGGAACACCCCGATCAGGCCCAGGTGCACGTGCAACCAGCGGTCCCCGGCGAACTCGCAGAACAGGTGCTTGCCCCACGCCTGCGAGCCGAGCAGGTGCTGCCCATCGAGCAGCGCCGCACCCGCCGCGAACCGTCCCTGCGGGCTGCTCGCCCGCACCGGGCCACCGGCGAACGCCCGGTCCAGCCGCGCTGCCAGCGCATGGATGGTGTGACCCTCGGGCATGGCTGCACAGTATCCTGACCGCCGCAGCGCGCGAAGCGCCGCAGACCGCGAAGTGCCGCGAGTGAGGAGACCAGTCGTGACCGTGCCCAGCACCGGCCCGCAGACCGTCAAGCTGAACCTGGAGCGCAGCACCGGGGTCACGGTGTTCCAGACCACCCCGGCCCGGATCGAGTGGACCGCGCAGGACCGTATCCGGGTGATCGACCTGGACCCGACCGGCAACCCCGCCGGCGACCAGGTGGTCTTCGACGCGGCCCCGGGCGAGATCACCAAGGCGCGGTACTGGCCCGGCAACCCGGGCCGGCTCTACCTCCGGGTCGGTGAGACGAAGGTCGCGGTCAACCCGGACCGGGCGATCCCCAGCCCGGAGCCGTGGGAGTCCCTGGAGCAGTACAACCAGCGGATGGCCACGGCCTCGGTGCCGGCGCCGCTGTGGTGGATCGAGCGGCTGAAGTCCTACGGGGTGGATGCCAAGGGCTGGACCTACGGCAGGATCGTCGGCCTCACCGTGCTCGGTGTGCTCGCCCTGGTGGTCGTGATCGGCGTGCTGGTCGCCATCTTCGGCTGACCACGCACGGGCACGGCACCGGCCGGCCGCAGGCACGGGTGAACCCCGCCGGTCGGGGTGAGCCCGGGCACGGGTGAGCCCGCGGATGCTCGGCCTGGCCGAGCCGTGCACTGGACGAGGTGCACATCCCGCGGGCTCTGCGGTGACCGCCGTGTTCTCGCTGGTGCCCGGCACCCGCGAGACGGTTGTCCGTCCGTGGTACTGACGGGCGACTAGCGGACAGTCACCTCACGCGTCCGATAAGAATTCACTCTCGGATCACCTCCTTTCCCGTGTACCTCCACGGTAGGACCCCGCGCGGTGGTCGCCAAGGGAATTTCGCCCTGGGCGTCGCGGCGGCCGTGCCGGCCGTGGTCAGCGGCGCCGTCGACGGGCCCTGCGCCTTCGATATCCTCGGGACATGGCAGTGATCGGCGCGCACGTGGACCAGGTCGACCCGATCGCGGAGGCGCGAGCACGCGGGGCGAACGCAGCACAGATCTTCCTCGGCGACCCGCAGGGGTGGAAAGGGCCGGAGGTGCGCTACCCCGGCGGTGCGCAGGCGCTCAAGGATGCCGCCGGCGAGGCCGGGATCACGCTCGTGGTGCACGCCCCGTACGTGCTGAACGTGGCCACCACGAACAACCGCATCCGGATCCCGAGCCGCAAGCTGCTGCAGAAGCAGGTCGACGCCGCGGCGGAGATCGGCGCGATCGGCGTGGTGGTGCACGGCGGGCACGTGCTCGCGGCCGACGACGAGGAGGTCGGCTTCGACAACTGGCGCAAGGCGGTGGACCAGCTGGAGGCGAGGGTGCCGATCTTCATCGAGAACACCGCCGGCGGGCAGAAGGCGATGGCCCGCGGGGTGGCCAAGCTGACCCGGCTGTGGCAGGCGGTGCGCAGCGCCGAGGGAGGGGACGCCGTCGGCTTCTGCCTGGACACCTGCCACGCCTACGCCGGGGGAGAACCCCTGGACGGGCTGGTGCAGCGGGTGCTGGCGGCGACCGGGCGGATCGACCTGGTGCACGCGAACGACTCCCGGGACGCCTTCGACTCCGGCGCCGACCGGCACGCCAACCTCGGCGCCGGGTCGCTGCCGCCGGCGGAGCTGGCCGCGCTGGTGCGCGAGGCCGGGGCGCCGGTGATCGTGGAGACCCCCGGCGGGGCGGCCGAGCATGCTGCCGACATCGCCTGGGTCCAGGAGAACTGTGCCTGAGGCGCGCTGGCGGGTCTACCCGACCGGTCTGGCCGGTTCGGCGGTGCGGGCCATCGGGTCTGCGCTGATGGGCATCCCGCTGGTGGCGCTGCTGATGCTGCTGCCGTTCCTGATGGTGCGGCAGGTGGCCGCACTCGGCGCCCTGGGTCAGGGGGAGACCGGGCTCGCCTGGTGGGCCTGGGCCGACGTCGCCGTGGGGGTGAGCGTGCTCGCGCTGGCCGTCCTGCCGCTGGTCGTCTCGCTGCTGCACTACCTGCGCACGGTCCTGCTGCTGCACGGGCTGCGCCGAGCCGCGCGCACCGGGGCACCGTCGCTGCAGGTCCCGCACCCGGGCCAGTGGCACCGGGCCACCCAGTGGAGCGGAGCGAGCCTCGTGGTCTCCGCCCTGGTCGCGACGGCGGTGCTCGCCTTCCCGGTGGTCCTCACCCGGGATGTGCGTGCGTGGGTGGAGGCGCTGCCGATCACCCAGGACTGGCGGCTGGTCGGCGTGCCGGTGATCGCCATCTCCCTGACCAGCCTCCTGCAGCCCAGGCGCAAGCGGGCGCTGGCCGAGCTCGAGCGACGCTGGCCGGAGAGGGCCCGGCAGGACGCCGAGGCCGCGGCCCGCGCCCGGGTGCCCGACCCGGTGCGGGACCGCGACGGCGACCCGGTCAACCCGATGCAGGTGCAGCGTCGGCCGCTGGACGAGCTCGGCGACCGGCTGAACACGGTCGCCGTCGTGATCAGCGTGGTCGCGGTGCCGGTCGGCATGGCCACCCTCGCCATCGCCGACACGACCCTCGGCCACGGGGCGGTGCCCAGTCCGGCGGAGTCGCTCCTGCTCTGCTCCTCGCTGCTGCTGGTGGCCCTCGCCATCGTGCTGCTCATCACCGGTGCCGTGCAGCAGGGCATCGCCCAGACCGCGGAGCGGCGCGAGCTGTTCGCCGCCGCGGCCGACCCCGCCGCCGGTCCGCCACCGATCGGCGTGATCGCCCGGCACTGGTCGGCGACCGACGTACCCTGGGTGAACCTGCTCGGCCTGCTCGGCGCCCTGGTGCTGCTGGTGGCCGTGCCAGCCCGGTTGGTCAGTGCACCGTGGCTGCAGGGCTGGGGCGCCGCTGGACTGGTGCTGGCGGTGGTGCTGCTCGTCGTCGCCGTGCTGGTCGACGTGGTTGCGGAGCAGCGGAGCCGACAGCCGCGCACGCTGATGCTGCGTCGCTGGCCCACCCCGGGCCCAGGGGTGATGGCCAAGTACACCAAGGAGCAGGCCTCGGCTGCCCTGGCGGCAGACGTGCAGCGCTACGCATCCGGGAACGACGGCCCGTCCCGGTCGGCCGCGGCACCCGTGACCAACGGAGCGGCGGCACCCGTCACCGGCGGAGCGACGCCACCCGTGGGCGGCCACCGCCCGCCCCCACCCGAAGGTCAGGCACCGCCGTCGGCCCGCGGCGCGCGGCCCGGCTGGGGACTGCCGAAGAAGCTGCGCGGCCGCAGGATCGGCGACCTGTACCGGTGAACCTGCGCTGACCGCTGCAGCCGCCGTCAGCGCGCCGCAGGCAGGTCGCGCACGTCACCGGCCACCGCGGCCCACGCCGCCACCAGCTGCTCGGCACGCGCACGCAGGTCCTCGGTGGCCAGCTCCGGGGTGAACAGCGCCGAACCGATGCCGAACCCAGTCGCACCGACCGCCACCCACTCGGCGAACGCCTCGGCACCGACGCCGCCCACCGGGACCAGCTCCACCTCCGGCGGCAGCACCGCCCGCCAGGCGCGCACCGCGGCCAGGCCCACCTGGTCGGCGGGGAAGATCTTCACCGCCTGCGCGCCGTGGCGGATCGCGGTGAACGCCTCGGAGACCGTGGCCACCCCGGGGTAGACCGGCAGGCCGGCACCGGCGGCCGCGGCCACCACCTCCGCCTCGGTGTTCGGGCAGACGATCAGCTGCGCCCCGGCCGCCCGGGCCGCGGTCACCGCCGGTGCGTCGAGCACCGTGCCCGCACCGACCAGGGCCCGTTCCCCCAGGTGCTCGCGCAGCACCGTGATGCTGCGCAGCGGGTGCGGCGAGTTCAGCGGCACCTCGAGAGTGGTCAGCCCTGCGGTGACCAGGACCTCACCCACCTCGGCGGCCCGGTCGGGGGTGAGCCCGCGCAGGATCGCCACCAGACCGGTCGGTCGTCTGCCCATCACTCGCTCCCTCGTCCGGTGCCGGCGGCCTCGGTGCCCGGCAGCAGCCGCAGCCGCCGGGCCAGGTGCACCAGACCGGCCAGGGTCAGGTCCTCGGCCGGCCGGTGCGCCTCGATCCCGACCAGGCCCAGCACCCGCTGGTAGCGCCGGCACAGGTCGTCGTCCCCGACCAGGGTCACCCGTTCCGGCGTCTGTGGCAACCAGGTCAGGGCGCCGCTGATCTCGGCGGCGACCAGCAGCCCGGAGAGGAAGTCGCGCACCTGCTCGGGCCGCAGCGCACCGACCAGCACGCGCGAGCGTGCCTCGAACGCCAGGGAGAGCACCCCCTCACCGGAACGGTGCAGACCGAGGCGAGCTCCGCCGTCGAACGCTTCGGCATCCGGATCCCCGGGCGGGCCGGCCACCTGGGCGATGGTGCCGTGGGCGAGGAGCAGTGCGTACAGCTCGCCGGTCATCGCCGTGTGGAAGTCCACCAGGGAGCCGGCCTGCAGCACCGCCCACTTGCTGTGCGTGCCCGGCAGCACCACCGGGTCCGCCTGCAGGCCGGCCAGGGCGGCACCGAGCAGCTGGGTCTCCTCCCCGCGCATCACCCCGGTGGCGGTGCGCACCCCGGGCACCAGGTGCACCGGTCCGGTGGGCCCGGCCACGGTGGTCGTTGCCCCGGCGGCCACCAGGTCCGCCAACGGCGCCGGGGCCTCCCGGTAGCCGGCGTCCCGCCAGCCGCGGGCACTGCCCACCATCCCGCAGGCCAGCACGGGTGTGGCGGCACCGAGCCAGTCGCCGGCGATCTCGACCAGCGCCTCGCGGTAGGTCTGCGCCTCGGTACCCACGGCCAGGATCCCCAGCGGCCGGTGGCGCTGGCCGATCAGCTCTCCGTTGGCACTGAGTGCGTACGCCCGGCAGGAGCTGGTCCCCCAGTCCAGGGCGACCAGCGCCACCGGCGGCGTCTGCGGCATCGGCTCAGCCCTCGGCGATGGCCTCGTTCGCCGCCTGCTGCGCCTGGGCCAGCGCCTCCTCCACGGGCAGGGTGCCGGCGAACATCTGCTCGAAGTACGGTGCCATCGCGTTCGCGCCGGCGTTCGCCCGCGGGCCGAGCGGGGCCGCGGCGGTCTCCCGCTCGGCGGCGGCGATGAACTCCGAGGTGTCCACGCCCTGGTTCTCCCAGTAGTCGGTGAAGGAGCTCTGCGCCTCCACCGCGGCCGGGAAGGCGGCACCGGTGGCGCCGAGCGGCACCTGGCCCTCGGCGCTGCCCAGCCAGCGGAGCACCTCCAGGGTGGCCTCCTCGTGCTCGGTGGCGGCGTTGCCCACGGCGGCCACCCCGTGCACGACGCCGATCCGGCCCTCCGGACCCTCCACCATCGGGGCGATGGCCCACTCGAACTCGGCGTCGGCCATCGCCGGCAGCGAGTACTGCCCGGACTGGAACAGCGCCATCTTGCCCTGCACGAACAGCTGGCGGGAGAGGTCGCCGTTGGCGTTCGTCTCCGCCGCGGACGGGCTCACGTGGTAGGTGTTGATCAGGTCCACCAGGTACTGGAAGGCCGCCACCCCCTCCGGGGAGTCGAAGGCGTAGGAGTCACCGTCCTGGTACTGCCCGCCGTTGGAGGCGAGGAAGTCGATGTAGATGGCCTGCAGGTCGTTCTGCGCATTGAAGCCGTAGACCTCGATGTTCTCCGGGTCGAAGCCCTCCTCGGCCGCGGTCACGCCGCTCGAGTCCACGGTCAGCTGCTGGACCGCCGGCAGGAACGTGTCCCCCTCGCCGCTGGGATCCCAGCGCAGCGTGGTCGGGTCGATCCCCGCGTCGGCGAGCATCTGCACGTTGTAGAACAGGGCGATCGAGTCGGTCAGCTGCGGCACGCCCCACAGCGACCCGTCGCGGGTGTAGAGGTCCACCACCGACTGGGTCCACTCGTCGTGGTCGTCCCCGATGGTCTCGGAGATGTTGATCAGGTTCCCGTTGTCCACGTACAGGCCGAAGTTGGAGGTGTTCGTCCAGAAGATGTCGGCCATCGTGCCCGCGCCGATGTCCTGCGGCAGCCGGTCCCAGTAGTTCGCCCACGGCACCGTCTCCACCTCGACGTCGATGTCGGTGTTCTGCTCCTCGAACGCCGCAAAGGACTCCTCGTAGGCGGCGGCCGCGGCCTCGTCCCAGAGCCGGAACGTCACCGTGGTGGCATCCGGGTCGCCGGTGCCGTCATCGGCGTCGTCCGAGCTGCCCGGCGAGCAGGCCGCCAGCAGCAGCGCCGAGGCACCGAGCATGGCGGCCCCGGTCAGCAGCGTGTTCTTGCGAATGGTCATGGCTCCCTCTCCACGGCTGGGCGACGCACCCGCGCCTGCACCGAACCGTAGCGCTGTCCCAGGCGCAGACCGTACGTCCAGGCCGGATGCGACCGAATCGTGATCACTGCGCGGCCGGTGCTCGTGGTGGTCGGTGTCCCGGATTCCGGGGGCTTTGACGCTGCTGCGACACCATCCTGACACCATCTCGACGCTGTGTGACATCAATTCGACGCCAGGCCCCTTGACAGTGACATCACAATGATGCCATGATGACGTCATGGATCTCAACTCGTACCTCGGCTCGCTGCGTCAGGCGCTCGCCAACGCCGCGAGCACCTCCGCGCCGGAGGTGCAGGATGCCGCCGACCGGCTGGCCCAGTCGCTGGAACCGGCGCTACGGCTGGCCCTGATGGAGCTGGCCTCCGACCTGGCCGCCGACGTCACCTCCCGCCTGGAGGGTGCGGTGGTGGAGGTTCGCCTCCGCGGCGGCTCACCCGAGCTGGTGGTCGACCAGCAGGTCCCCACCGAGCAGTTCGCACCGCCGGCTCCGCCGGAGCCCCCGGTGCCACCGATGCCCCCCGAGCCCGAGGACGCCTCCCAGACGCGCGTGACGTTGCGCCTGCCGGAGTCGCTGAAGGCCCGCGTCGACGAGGCGGCCGCCACCGACGGCGTCTCCATCAACTCCTGGCTCGTGCGAGCCGTGCAGAAAGCCCTCACCTCACCCGGCAGCGCATCGACCTCCTCCGGCCCCGCCGGACTCGGTCGGCGGATGACCGGCTGGGTCCGCTGAAAGGAACCCCTCATGTTCGACAACGTCTTCGACGCCATCGCCGCCCAGCGCATCGGCGGCCCCGTGCAGGAGCCGAACCGGCAGTCCCGCCGCCGGCCCGGCACCGTCACCGCCTACATCCCGCGCCGCTCGCGGCGCACGACGGAGCTCTGAGATGACCGCCCAGCACGACTTCCCGGTCGGCGGACCGCTGCAGGTCGACCTGCGGGTCCGCTCCGCGGACGCGACCCTGACCGCCGAGGACGTGGCCGTGGCCACCGTCCGGCTGATCGGCCCGGACGACCTCGTCGACCGCTGCCGCGTGGAGCTGGTCGGGGAGGTCCTGGAGGTCGAGGTGCCCCAGGCGCGCACCAGCCTGTTCGCCGGCTTCGGCAGCAGGGTGCGGGTGGAGGTGGTGGTGCCGACCGGCTCCAGCGTCACCGCCAAGAGCGGCAGCGGCGACCTGCAGCTCTCCGCCGGGTGGGACACCCTCGACCTGCGCACCGGCTCCGGGGGACTGACCGTGGCCTCGGCGCAGCGAGTGACCGCCAGCACCGGCTCGGGCAGCAGCCGGGTGGAGCGGGCCGGCACCGTGGAGGTGACCGCAGGTTCGGGGGACGTCTGGGTCGGCGACGCGGAGGATGTGCGCGTCCGGGTCGGCTCCGGGGACATCACCATCGACCGCGCCCACCGGGCCCGGGCCAACACCGGCTCCGGCACCGCCCGCATCGGTGAGGCCGCCATCGCCCGTCTCGGCTCCGGCTCCGGCAACCTGCAGGTGCGCCGCGCCGTCGGCGGCGAGATCGAGGCCACCGCGGCCTCCGGCAACGTCACCGTCGGCGTGCCTGACGGTGTGGCCGCGCTCCTGGACTGCCAGTCGGTCTCCGGCCGGGTGCGCAGCGAGCTCCAGCCGACCGGGGAACCGGGGGAGGGGGAGGAGTCGGTGGTGCTGCGGCTGCGCACCGTCAGCGGCAGCATCTCGGTGCACCGGGCCTGATCGCGCCCGCGCCCCGCGCCCCGCGCCCGCGCCTCGCGCCCACGCCCCGCGCGCCCACGGAGGTCACATCGTCACACCGAGGTACTTTTCTGGTGCCTCAGTGTGATGATGTGACCTCCGTGCGTGGGGCCTCGTGCGTGGCGCCCTTGAGGGAGACCGGTGCGGAGGCCTGCCTGCGCGGGTCCCGCGCCCCCTACGCTGCAGGGGTGCAGACCTTCACCACCCGCCCCGAGCTGCT
>CAZMDO010000014.1:23060-26157 GCA_964564445.1 uncultured Ruaniaceae bacterium
CCCGCGCCCCCTACGCTGCAGGGGTGCAGACCTTCACCACCCGCCCCGAGCTGCTCGGCACGTTCGGCATGGTCGCCTCCACGCACTGGCTCGCCTCGGCCGCCGGGATGTCGGTCCTGGAGCGCGGTGGCAACGCCTTCGACGCCGCCGTCGCCACCGGGCTGGTGCTGCACGTGGTCGAACCGCACCTGAACGGCCTCGGCGGCGACCTGCCGGCCATCGGCCACGACGCGCGCACCGGCCGCACATTCGTGGTCTGCGGCCAGGGTGTGTCCCCGGCGGCCGCCACCGCACAGGCCTACACCGACCTGGGCATCGAGGAGATCCCGGGCACCGGCCTGCTGCCCGCCACGGTGCCCGGTGCCTTCGGTGCCTGGCTGCTGATGCTCTCCCGGTACGGCACCATGCGGCTGCGTGAGGTCGCCGAGCCCGCGATCGGCTACGCCCGCCACGGCTACCCGCTGGTCGCCCAGGCCGCGGCCACCATCGCCGGCGTCGCGCCGTTGTTCACCGAGCACTGGCCCAGCTCCGCGGCCGTCTACCTGCCCGGCGGTCGCGGGCCCGGCGCCCGGCAGCGGTTCGCCAACCCGGCCCTGGCCGACACGCTGGAACGGCTGGTCACCGAGGGGGAGGCCGCCGGTCCCGGGCGGGAGGAGCAGATCGAGGGCGCCCGGCGCGCGTTCTACTCCGGCTTCGTGGCCGAGGCGATCGACGCGTTCTACGCCACCGAGCAGGTCGACGGCGCTGTGGCCGGCCCCCCGGATGCGGACGGGCGCACCCGGCACGCCGGCCTGCTCACCGGCGCGGACCTGGACGCCTGGCACGCCCGCGAGGAGGAGCCGCTGTCGGTGGACTTCGCCGGCCACCAGGTGGTCAAGACCGGGCCGTGGGGGCAGGGGCCGGTGCTGCTGCAGCAGCTGGCGATGCTGCAGGCGGCCGGGGTGGCGGGGCTCGCGCCGGGCTCGGCGGACCTGGTGCACCTGGTCACCGAGGTGGCCAAGCTGGCCTTCGCCGACCGGGAGGCGTTCTACGGCGACCCGGAGCATGTCGAGGTACCGGTGCAGGCGCTGCTCTCAGCGGGGTACGCGGCCGAGCGCGCCGCCCTGGTCGGGCCGGTCGCGGACCGTACCCTGCGCCCGGGGTCGCCCGGGGGCCTGCCGCCTCGCCTGGGGCAGCGGGTCCGGGCGGCGATGTCCGACGGCGGAGCCTGGCCGGATGGCCTCGCCTCACCTGGCCAGGGCGAACCTACCGTCGCCCGCGGGGACACCTGTCACCTGGACGTGGTCGACCGCTGGGGCAACGTGGTCGCCGCGACGCCGTCGGGCGGGTGGCTGCAGTCCTCTCCGGTGGTGCCGGGCCTGGGGCTGAGCCTGGGTACCCGCGGGCAGATGTTCTGGGTGGAGCAGGGGCTGGCGACCTCGATAGGCCCGGGTCGACGGCCCCGCACCACGCTCAGCCCGGGGATGGTGCTCCGCGACGGGCGGCCCTACCTGGCCTTCGGCACCCCGGGCGGGGACCAGCAGGACCAGTGGGTGGTGCCGTTCCTGATCAACCACCTGGTGCACGGGATGGACCTGCAGGCGGCGATCGACGCCCCCAGCTGGCACAGCACGCACTGGCCCAGCTCGTTCGCGCCGCGCGTGGCCGAGCCGGCCGGGCTGCGCGCCGAGGACCGCCTCGGGCCGCAGGTGCTCGACGACCTGGCCGGTCGCGGCCACCGGGTCAGTGCTGCCCCGCCCTGGTCGCTGGGCCGGATCAGCGCCGCCGGCATCCGCGCCGACGGGATGCTGATGGCCGCCGCGAACCCGCGCGGCATGCAGGGCTACGCCGTGGGGCGCTGACCCCTTCTCTCGGGTCGTCATGCTCAGAGTGCGCTATGGCGCACGCCTGACATGACGACCCGGTGGAGGGGGAGGGGTCAGCGCTGCTCGCTGACCATCACCGCGTGCGTCGGACCGTCGAGGGCTTCGAAGGTGTGCGGCTCGTCGCCCGGGTAGGTGATGAAGTCACCGGCCACCAGCTGCACGGCCGCATCGACGGGTCCGACCAGCGCCCGGCCGCCGGCCAGGTAGACGTGCTCGACGGTGCCCGGGGCGTGCGGCGCGGACCGGCGGGCCTTGCCGGGGTCGGCGGTGATCCGGTACAGGTCCCGGCGCACTCCCGGCGGGCTCGCGCTGAGCAGCGTGGCCACGTAGTCGGCCTCCGAGGCGGCGACCGCGGGGCCCTCGCCCGCCCGGAGCACCTGCACCGGGCTCGGTGGCGGATCGAGCAGCTGGGAGAACGGCACGCCGAGGGCGACGGCGAGCGCCCACATCGTCTCCAGGCTGGGGTTGCCCGTGCCGGACTCCAGCTGGGAGAGGGTGGACTTCGCTACCCCAGCCCGCCGGGCCAGCTCGGTCAGGGAGATGCCGACCCGGTGCCGCTCCCGCTGGATGCTCGCCGCGATCGCCGCCCGCGGCAGCTGCTGCTCGGTCGTCATCGCATCCTCTCCCTGCCGGTCGTGCCGGTGCGACTTGCCGAAGCCGCCCCAGGTGTTCATCATAACGATCATGAGTTCGGGTCAGCGAACGGAGGTGATGCCCCTCCGCACGGTGGTGATGATCACCGCCGCCATGGCGCTGGTGGGCCTCGCCTACGGGGCGATGAGCGTGGCTGCTGGGCTGCCCGTATGGGTGGCGCCGCTGCTCGGTGTGATCGTGCTGGCCGGTTCCTCCGAGATGCTCTACGTAGGGCTCGCGACGGCTACCTCCCCGTGGGTGGCGCTGCCGGCGGCGCTGCTGGTGAACGTGCGGCACGTGCCCTACGGCATGGCGCTGCGCATCGCACTCGGCCGCGGTGTCGGCCGGATCTACCGCGCGCACGTGATGAACGACGAGGCGGTCGCCTTCGCCCTCGCCGAACGCGACCCGGAGCGGGCCCGGGTGGCGCTCACCCGGATCGGCACCGGTGTGCTGATCGGCTGGCCTGCCGGCGCCCTGACCGGCAGCCTGCTCGGGCGGGGCATCGACCAGTACACCTTCGGCCTGGACGCCATCTTCCCCGCGGTGATCCTGGCGCTCGTGCTCCCCGCGGTCAAGCGCGCCCGGCTGCGCCCGGC